>JAEUQL010000100.1 GCA_016789295.1 Blastocatellia bacterium
CATATCTGTTTGACTGTTGGCCTGCCGAGCGTGTAGCTACCCATCCACCTAGTGTGGAAAACTCGAAAGATTGTGGATAGTGGCCTAAAGTGAAACCCCTTTTTTGTAACTCTGCTTCGAGTGCGGGTCCTCGTATTCCAGCTTCGATAGTAGCGAGCATCGATACTGGATCTACTTCTAACACTTTATTTAAACAACTCATGTCCAAAGAGATTGCTGCTGTGTGACTATTACCTCTGATAGCTTCTACACCACCAACAACACTTGTTCCACCACCAAAAGGTATTAGTGCAATCTGTTTTTCAGCAGCAAACTGTAGTATAGCAAGTACTTGAGTGATAGTTTGCGGATAGACTACTATGTCAGGAGGATGGTCTATAAGCCCTCTTCTAATCCTTATTAGATCATAATAACTCTTGCCCATAGAATGGGTAATACGAGCAAAGTCATCATCACGTACCCCACTGCTACCTAACATTGTATCAAGCTTTGCTGCTACATTGGCAATGTCTGATGGAGGAAGACGTATATCTTCAATATTTACAGGAAGAGATTTTTCATTACCTGTAAGCTGAAGTCTTTCTGTAAGATAAGGCCAAAAGTTATTCCTGCGGCTGAGGTCATACTCTTTCCCTGCAACTCCCCAGCCGTACCATTTCAACTCTCTCTCTTCTGCCATATTTGACCACCATGGGAAATGCGAAAATAGGAGAGTCTATAATATCTAGACTCAGCTCTGTTTACTAGCATTATCATTCAGCAATTATTGAAGCTATTAGTTCGTGAGCGGCTACCATGGCTTGTAGGCTTACTAGACGAGCATCATTTTGGTGAAAATTCTTAAAAGTAGACTTTTTATGATAATAGAAAGTAAATTCCCAGTTAGCATCTTGTCCACGTCTTAAAACATGGAAATCTATCCAAGGCTGCTTACGAAACCAAACAACAACATCTTCGGCCTGTGGAATATGTATCAGCCTCTCATCTTCTACTCCTACACGTAAAAATTTTGCACGCCGACGTATCAACAGAAACTGAGGTATGACAGAATAAGGGCTAGATTTGATCAAATGTTGGACGCGATAGCGGGTTGGATAGAGCTTGCGATCAAAGCAGATCTCATCACCAACTTTCCACTGTCGTCTATAGCCAAGTTCATGAAGCTTTCTTGATAGTTCTAGTATCTCTTCTAAGTGTTGCGACATCCATATACCAGCTTAAGAAGCAGTTTTTGGTATTTTACTTCTGGATGCTCCAACAGGCTAGCTCAACTCAACGCAATACCACACACTCACTCTGAAGCCTGGAAAAGGAGTAGTAACTCCTATTTCAAAAAGCTATCTGAAATCAAAAAGTTAGAGTAAAAAGCAAGAGACTCTGCATCTGTCAGAGTCTCAACTACAAACCTTGTACTTCTTAATGTTCAAAATCAGATAAACGCTGGAGGAAAGTGATAGCTTGAGTCAAGCTATCACCAGCAATATCATTAAGTAAAGCTTGAATCAACGGTGAGCTTTTAAACTTGTGTGAATAGTGCTTTGATAGCCAGAAAACTGTTGGTATTACAGCCAGGCCAAAGAGAAAGTTAACAGCTAGCCAAGATGTAGAAAATATGGCATATGGATCTGAGCCTGTCACTGTTTTAGTGACTACTATCAACAGTGGAACCCACAGTAAAGGTGAAACAAGAAAGATGAGCTTAGTCATGTAGATACGCATCACTTTTAAGCTCTCCAGTCTTTTCTGGTTGGTAAGTACAGGTTGACTAAAATCTATGCTGTTTAAGCTTACTAGCTGACGAACACAAAAGTAGACAAGCGAAATGGTGAATATGTCTAAGGTGATAGCTGGGATAACTAGATTGAGATAGCTTAAGTTAGTCCAGATAAAATTACCTAAAAAAATGAGAATGAGGAAGTTGAGTGCAAGCTCAAAGGCAATGCCCAAAGATAGACGCCGTAAAGACGAAGAGGTTTTGCTCAAAGAGATTTCACGCAACAGCAGAGCATTAAGCTTTAAGCTGTTATCCAGCTTTTTATCAAAGGCAGTCCATTGGTTTCTAATATCATCAAAATTCATAAGTTAGGCTCCTTTTGTGACAAAGTTATAGAGTCAAAATCACGTTGAAGTTTCTGTTTTATCCTGCTTACTTTAGTCGAAACATTAGTAGGTGATATTCCTACCATATGAGCTATCTCATCCTGACTGTAACCATCTAGATAAAGAAGGATAAGAATACGGCTAAATTCATCCAATTGACTGATAAGTTTGTACATCAGTCTAAGATCATCACCTGTCTGTTCTAGCATCTGGTCTGCAACAGTAAGTTCTAATACAAAGTCTTTAATATCAACCGTACTATTACGACTTTGGCTACGATAGAAAGAGATAGCCACGTTTATAGCAATTTTGTACATCCAAGTGGAAAATAGGCAACGATTGTCAAATCGGGTAAAAGACCTCCATAGTTGAATTACAATCTCTTGCAGAAGGTCTGCGCGATCATCTTGCTGCTTACAGTAAATATTGACCACTTTATATAGAATCTTTTTGTTCTGTTCCAAAAGAGTCAAAAACCTGTCTTGATCGTTATTTATTGTCATAGTCTGCAATTGTCCAAATAACTTCTTTTGACATGTTGTTCGTTACAGCAAGGCAAAATGTCACAGCTTTTCTAAATAAAATTGCAGTTTTGCAAGAAGCTATAAGATAGAGTATTCGGAATAGATCAGAGGAGGAACAGGAAGTGCTTTAGGTTTTAGCACTACTCTTGTATTTTGTGATCTGTGTAAAGAAGATCTCGACATATTTAGTGTCTACTTATCGGGATAGTCAAGATCTTCAATTAGCAGTTATATAAAGAAATCTTGAAGAAGGTCTGCACCTGGAACTACAGAATATTTCTCGAAGTCAGTAACCCCTTCTGCTCTAAGCAGATCTTCATCGATAAAGAAGTTACCTGTGCATTCTCTACTAGGCTTGGTCAGAATCACATAAGCTGCATCTGAAGTTATTTCAGGATGGCGTGATTGCTTTATTATTGCATCACCACCTAAGAGATTCTGTACGGCTGCTGTTGCAATTACAGTCCTTGGCCAGAGTGTATTAACAGCTATGCCACGATCTCTAAACTCTTCTGCCATTGCAAAAGCACAGAAGCTCATACCATATTTTGACATTGTGTATGCAACGTGTGGTGTAAACCACCGCTTTTCAATGTTGAGAGGAGGGGAGAGATTCAGAATGTGTGGATTTGAAGCCTTCAACAAGTGTGGAATACAGGCTTGAGAACAGGCAAAAGTAGCACGAACGTTGACTTGATGCATCAGATCGAACCTCTTCATAGGAGTTTCTAAAGTTCCTGTCAAACTGATAGCACTTGCATTATTTATTAGTATATCGATACCACCAAAAGTTTCTACTGCTTTTGCTACGGCTTGGTGTATCTGTTCTTCTAACCTAACATCTACTTGTAATGGCAATGCTTTACCACCTGCCGCTTCTATCTCTTCAGCAGCAGTGTATATAGTCCCTGGTAGTTTATCGTGCACTTCTGTAGTCTTTGCAGCTATAACAATATTTGCACCGTCTTTTGCAGCACGTATTGCAATAGCTTTTCCGATACCACGACTTGCACCAGTAATGAAAAGTGTTTTCCCTTTTAAGTCTGACATTATTCCATCCTTAGCGATTATTTTTGAGAAGCGATCTTATAGCTGCCAATAAAAAAGAGCAAATTCTGTTTGCCCAAGAAGTTTTTTAGCACAAGGCAGAAATTTACTACATTTTTTTGTAATTGTGAGTATAATATTTTTTTCTAAGATTTACACTTCTACTAAAAATGTCAAAAGAAGCAATCAATTTTTATAAGCACGTTGACGAGATAAAAGCATTAGTAAACGCTTTTGAAGATTGCAGCTTGCCTCGTACAAGCTGGACGCATCTGGCACACCTAACTGTAGGTTTATGGTATCTCTTTCATTATTCAATGGAAGATGCTACCAAGCTTATACGCAGTGGAATACAGAAGTATAACAACTGCCAATCGATAGTGACTACTCCACAAACTGGCTACCACGAAACAATCACACTTTTCTGGATATGGGCAGTAAAGAAGCACATAAGCAGTCACAATGAAAGTACTAGTTTACTTACTTTAGCAAATGGACTGACAAATCTTTGTGATAAAAATCTTCCTTTCAACTACTACACCAAAGACCTCTTGATCTCTTGGGAAGCAAGGACTAGTTGGAAAGCACCAGATATAAAACCTCTTGATTAAGCTAGGTAGTTTTCACGCAAAAACTTCGCAATCAGGTTGCCACTTACAGTTCGTCTATAGTGTTCATTTGATCTAATATCTGTAATTGGCCTAACCTCTTCCATCATTTCTTTTCGTGCTGTAGCAATCAAACTTTCATCGATTATCAATCCTCTGATAGCCATCTCTGTTAACCTGGTGCGAATAACGGTTGGAGCAACGCTACCCACAGCTATTGCAATCTCTTTAACACATTTTTGAGCATCTATCGACGCACGTACTGACATCATCACTTTTGAGATTGCTTGAGCAGCACGAGTGCCCACTTTGTAAAACTTTGCACTCTCTTCTGTCTTCTGTTTTGGAAGTAGTATATTTGTCACCATCTCATCTTCGGCAAGAACTGTTTGGCGATAGCCAGTGTAGAAGTCTGTAAATGGAACCTGTCTCAATCCACGTACCGAACCTATCTCTATAACCGCATCAAATGCTGCAAGCACAGGTAGGCAATCTCCTGCTGGAGAAGCATTGACTATGTTACCTCCTAGTGTACCTCTATTCTGAATTTGCATTGCCCCTATAGTTTTTGCTGCATCAACTAAAGTTGGGGCGTATTTTCTAACACGTTCGTCTTTAATGAGTTGTGTATAAGTACAGAGGGCACCTATTTTGAGTAAGCTGGGGTACTCATCGATATGGCGAAGCTCATCAAGTTTCCAGAGATTGAGGAGTTGGTCTGGAACAGGCATACCACTGTTGTAACCAACCATCAAGTCTGTACCACCAGCAACTATTTTCAATGGTTGATAGGAGTTGAGGATTTGAAAAGCTTCAGAGAGTTCTTTTGGGCTGTAGACTTTATTCATTACTTCTTCTCCAGTGTAGAAAGTGCTGCTGCTTCAATTGCATCAACTATCTTCATATATCCTGTGCAACGACAAAGATTTCCTGCAATAGCTTCTCTAATCTCGTATCTTGTAGGAGTCTGTTTTGAAAGTTCTTTAGAATCTAGCAATGCTTGTGCAGCCATAAGCATCCCTGGAATACATATTCCACATTGTGCAGCACCATACTTAATGAAAGCTTCTTGAACTGGAACAAGTTTACCATTCTCTGCCAGACCTTCGACCGTAACTATTTCGCTACCTTCAACCTGACAAACAGGAACAAGACAGGAGTTGATAACTTCTCCATCTACTAAAACAGAACAAGCACCACACTCGCCTTCACCACACCCTTCTTTAGTTCCTGTCAAATAGCAGTCTTGTCTTAAAACATCTAGAAGACGTTTCATTGGTGATACACTTACCTCTAAATCTTGTCCATTCACTACTATTTTTATAGCCATCGATTATTCTCCGTGTTGAAGCTTTTAAGCTTCTACTGCAAGTTTCTCCATTGCTTCCATAATACGTTCAGGTGTCGCAGGTATTTCCGTCACCACTGCACCTACAGCATCAGCAATAGCAGCGACTAATGCAGGTGCTCCACCATCCATAGGTAGTTCACCAATGCCTTTTGCACCATATGGACCATAAGGATATGGATTTTCTATCAAGACTGTTTCCATGTCTGGAATATCTAATGAAGTAGGGATGATATAATTAGTTAGACGGTTATTCAATATTTTACCATCTTTCCAAGCAACTTCTTCAAACAGTCCATAACCAAGAGCCTGAACAGTTCCACCCTCTATCTGACCTTCGGCAAGTGTTGGATTGATAGCTTTTCCAACATCTGTTGCAGTAGTTACTTTCAGAATTTTAACTTCAAAAGTGTCCATATCTACTTCAACTTCTACAACATCGGCAGCATAGGCATAGACTGGATAGGCATCACCACTATATGTAACATCATCCCACTTGATACCTGGAGGACTGCTGTACTGAGCGGTAGTCTTGAGAAAACCTGTTCTGGACATACATCTTTCGGCTGCCTCGGCAAAAGATACACTAATTATTTCTCCGTCTTTCTGCCATAACAGATGTCTACCTTCAAACTGTATTTCTGAAGCCTGACATTGGGCTAGAGAAGCTATTCTTTTTGCCATCTCCTCTTTTAGGCTGGCAGCAGCCATCTGCACCACACGTCCAACAACCATGCAAGTACGGGAAGCCACAGTTGGACCGCTATCGGGAACTTTTGAAGTGTCATTCTCTTCAAACTCTACATCTTCTGGTCTGAGACCTAGTTCTTGTGCAACTATTTGTGAAAATATTGTTCTTGTTCCCTGCCCTATTTCAGTTGATGCAGTAAGTATTCTAACAGTACCTTCTGCAGTAAGTTCAACCGCAGCTTGACCTTTAATCTTCTCCTCTCCACTACCTGTAAAACCACCTCCATGGTAATAAAATGAAAGTCCTATACCGTACCTTTTATTGGATAATTCTGGCTGTTTATGGCTGCGTCGAGCTAAGTAGTCAGAGCGTTCCAGAACTGCATCTAGTACTTGCTGTGTACCAACACTGTAAGTCAACTGTTGACCTGTTAAAGTATAGTCACCTTGGTGAAGCATGTTTTTGCGGCGTAGCTCTACAGGAGAGATATCGAGTTTACGAGATATATTTTCCATATGCATCTCGCTGGCAAAGCAGGCTTGTGGCACACCAAAACCACGGAATGCACCATTAGGAGGAGTATTAGTAGCAACAACTTTACCAGTAACACGAATGTTTGGACATTTGTATGGTCCAAGCGCATGAATAACACCACGAGAAAGGACTACAGGGCTGAGTGTGCAGTAAGCTCCACCATCAAAGGTCAAATCTATTTCGGCAGCTATTAACCTACCATCTCTTGTAAGTCCAGTACGGTGACGAATAACTGCAGGGTGACGTTTTGTAGAAGCAACAAAATCTTCGCCACGTTCATACACTATCTTTACTGGGTGACCGCATTTTTTAGCAAGTAACGCTGCATGCCCAGCAACCACCGAAGGAAATTCTTCCTTTCCACCAAAACCACCACCAGTAACATTCTGTACTACTACTACTTTTTCATCTGGTAGACCAAAAAGCTCTTTGATTGCTCGATGTACATAATAGGGGCACTGCATAGATCCTTGTATAAGGATAGTCCCATCAGATTTAGCGGTTGCAATAATTCCGTTAGTTTCAATGTAGAGCTGTTCTTGATGTCCTACATGGTAAGTCTCTTCAACAACTACTTCAGCAGATTGAAAGGCATCCTCAACATTGCCACGAGTAACAGTGTAGCTTTTAAACACGTTGTCATCTCCAAAGATCTTCTGCTCTGCTGATAGAGAATCTTCAATGGTAAGAACTGCTGGAAGCTTTTTGTAAGTGATATGGACGTGTTTAGCTGCCAGTTCTGCTAGCTCTTTTGTTGGAGCTGCTATAAGCAAGATAGGTTCGTAGACGTGTCGCACCAAAGATTCTGCCAGTAGCGGTTGGTCGTCATAGATCAGTGCTACGATGTTGCGCGACGTAATATCTCGGTAATCTGCCAATACTACAGTTGACCAATCAAAACCGGCAAGAAATTCTATACCGGTAATTTGTGCGTGTGCAACAGTAGATCTAACAGTTTTTCCATACCATATATCTTGGAAGTGATAGTCATCAACGTATTTTGCAGCACCTGTAACCTTGTCGCGTCCTTCTTTACGATTAACACTCTGTCCAACTGTCATAGCAGTTCCTTTCAAAATTTTACGGGATTTTGTGACGAAATATTGCCACAAAATCCATCTATTTATAATGAGAGAAAAAACTGTCTGAAAAGGTTCAAACAGACAGTAAAAGATTTAGGTCAAAGAGGATATCAAAATATGTTAAAACTTTGTAACTATTTTAATTTTTCTATAGATTTAGTTTCTACTGTTTCTGCCCAGTCTTCCAAGCAGCAGAGTAGGAAAGATAGAGGATTTTCACTTCTCGAACTACTTCTTCTGGTTGTTTTTGTCACTGTTCTCATTTCAATTGCAGTTCCAAACCTTGTTGCTGCAAGAAGATCAGCGCATGAAAGCAGAGCCATAGCAAACTTAAAGACTCTAGTAAATGTACAGTATCTCTTCTACTCAAGTGTAAACAGATTTGCCATTGTTGAAGAGCTTTTTAATAGAAATTATCTTGATCAGGATCAGTTTAAACGTAACACTACCGCCAACTCTGGCAGTTTGACAGGTGGTGTTGTAGAGATAATATCGGATAGAATCTATGACTACAGTTTTCGTTACAGTCCAGATTCACAAGGCTTTACATTAGATGCAGATCCAAAACAGCATCTACGAACCTCATACAGATACTTTCGTTACCGTACAAACCGCACCACTGGAGGCAGCAGCATGGATCAGGTACTAGTAGCGAAACCAAGCAGAGCAAATCCAGCCAACAGTGCTTATCGACCGCTAAATTTTTAGAAAAAAAGCGTTTTTATCCAGATTTTTTTTCTAAAAATGCATTTATATAAAGTATGAAGGATAAAAAACAAATACATGGCTCAATAATTGGGTCGAGGCTCCTCTATGCTGAACATCGATGGGGAGCTGCGGCTAGGCGACAACTCGTTGGTATACTACCACCTAAAGAGAAAAAGCTTGCAGAGAGTAGGATTTATGAAAACTGCTGGGTAGATTTCTATCTACTAGATAGGATAGACAAAGCAATTATTGCCATATCAAAGCAGGATCATCTACAAGAGAGCGATGTACTGCGTGATGTTGGCCGTTTTAGTGCTGATTACAACTACAGCCGCTTACCAGCAAAACTAATCTCTCTTACTCCTGATGAGCTACTGAGAAACGCTGTAAGAATAAAGGCTCTTTTTCAAGACTTTGGCCACTGTCATACAGAAGAAGTATTGGAGACAGATGAAAGGTTGAAAGGTTTAGCTGTTGTCTACTGTTATTCAAACGATCTTCCAGAAAGCTATTCTGAAACTGGGATAGGATTTCTTGAGAGGCTAGTAGAGTTACTTGGCTATAAAGTAGCATCTATCAAAAAGCAGGCTGTAATTTTTAACGATTCTATAACTTATCATTATGAAATCTTTTGGGAGATTGAACCGCTAGTTGATCGCCCAGAACCCACAGAGTTTCTGGCCAAAGAAAAACTTTCGGTCTGCTTATCCAGAAAAGAAGAGAAAGTAGTAGAACAGCTAGTAGCTATTAGCTCTAGTCAAACTAGACAAAGTAGTAGTCTAAAAAAAGCTAAAGTATGGTCATACAATAAGGCTTTTAGTAGAAAAGAGAAGCGCCTTTTTATACTAACTCTTATAGCAGTGATTCTTGCTACTGTTCAAATTTTCTTGGTTTCCAGTACTGCAGAACAATACCCAGAAAGTAGAGAAGAGATCGAAAAGTATGTCTGTAGTGGAGATCTGAAACTAGAAGTCTGGCTTGATAGACCAGCTATTTTAGTTCAAAGCCAAGAAGAGTTGAAAAGATTGCGAATAGGGGTTGAGCAACAAGGTCAAAACCATTCTTATATGATAGAACAAATGCCCGAAAATAGGCTAATAGAACTCTATTTC
>JAEUQL010000101.1 GCA_016789295.1 Blastocatellia bacterium
TAAAGCTTTGAGAAAATCCTTGTTGCTAGCCCATCTATTCAAGGTTTTAATCACAAAAAGATAATCTATGTCAGTTTGGCGAAACTGCGAGACTATATGTCGGTTGGCTAGATCAAGAATAGTACCAGTGAAATCATCCTCTTTCTCAATCTGTTCAAGTAGTTCTACCCCTTCTTTACCATTAAAAAAAGTTAACTTCACATAGTCGCGTACTACAAGATTGAGTTCAAACGAGGCCGATATATCAGTAACTACCTCCTTCAGCCTTGGATCTGAAAAGAAAGACTTCATAGAAAGGATAAATTTGCTATAGTCGAACGGCACTTGGGGAAAAATTCCTATCGACAAGGCTTCTAGAAAAGCTGTGTGTATGCTGTACATCAGATCGCTCAGCTTTGCATCCGATGTCTGTTTCAGAGTCTCTATTGCTGACTCCCATCCAACTACTAGCTCTTGCATTGCCTTCATAAAGCTCTCCTGAAAATCTCATCCAATTTCGAGTAGTCTACCTCAAAGAGTGCCCCTTGTGGAGTAAATTGAAGTCTGATCGCTTCTGGTGCATCTGTTTTTTTGTATATAACACCTTCAGCAGAAACTACTAGCAGTTGCCCTTTGATCTGTCCTTGAAAAATATAACTTCCATCCGTACCTCTCAGTTTGACAAATCTCCACCCCGGAAATTCTCTCTCTATCTCTTTTGCTATTCTCTCAAAGCATTCTGCCATCTCTTCTGCAGTCTCACAAACTTTCATTGCTTCAATGGCTTCTCTAACACATACTTTGGGTAGCATGTCTTAAGCTCTTTAAAAAGTCTGGCCAAATCTGATGTGTATGACTCCTCGACGCTGTCTTAAGATCTCATTGGGTCCTACAGCAAAGCGTGGAGGGTCGATCAAAAATCCATAATCGATACCCACTGGTCCTACAGGAGTATTAAATCTCAAGCCAAGCCCTATAGTGTTTGTCATACGACTAAAACTTATATCGCTTGGACGTCGAAATACATTGCCAAGATCATAAAACGGTACAATTCGCAAACGGCTTGTCAGTGGATAGCGTAGCTCTGCATTAAAGACTGTCAGTGCGTCACCTCCAAGTGGTACAAGTGTGGTAACTTCATTTGTACTGCGTGGTAGCAGTATCCCTTGAGGGCCAGCTTCTTCGAATCTGAAGCCACGCAATGTATTTGCACCACCTGCAAAAAACCGCTCACTGATTGGAAGTAAACGTTCCGAATCGCTTATCTGTCCATCTTTATTTCTGTCTGAAACACGATAGAGTTTTGCAAGTCCAACACGAGCTGAAAGGGCTAGTACTGAACTACCCAAACTCTCAGGAAGTGTTTTATAAAATTGGTAATTACCAAAAAGCTTGTTGAATGATTCATTACCGCCAAGTAGCCTTGCTGCAATCGAGTAGTCTGCACTAAACAACTGCCCTTTAGTTGGGTTTAGTGCACTGTCACGACTGTCGTGCGAAAACCCAGCAGAAAGCATTCCAAGACGAACAGCAGAAGCATTTCTTGCTATCTCTTCCTCTGGAATATTGGCAATATTGAATAGTCGTGCATTTTCAAAGTTGTAGCGAAACCGTAACGAAGCTAGATCATTTAACTTTCTTTCCGTTTGCACAAATGCTGCAAACCTATTGATTCCAAATGACCTACCAGCATCATCACCTTCAAGTTGTCCATCACTCAAACGACGACGAATAAAACTTCTTAGGTTAGAATTACGGTCAAAAAAGACAGAAAACGTTGTAGAGAAAGGGCTGCCAAAAGTGTTTGGATCAGTAAAGCGGAACTGTGCAAGCTGCTGACGCCGACTGGCTCTAAACTGCATTGATGCAGAGTTAACAGCTCCAAAAAGATTGGTGTTTGTCAACTGCAGCAGCCCTCTTGGCCCTTCATCGCTAGAATAGCCAAGACCATAAACAAGTAGTAGTGGTTTAGATTCTGTAACATTTACTACTATCCGCCTACTTGATGGATTATTTGTATCTGTGAGTTCACTTCTGATGCTGACTTCACTAAATGCACCCGTAGAATACAGGTTACGTTGTGTCTTCTGAATCTTTTTTGGTGTCAAAATTTCACCTATGGCAAACTCAAAAAAACCACGTATAGCCTTTTCGTCTGACTTTGTGAAACCTGTAACCTCAATTGAATCAACAAACGACTGACTTCCTTCAGCAACTTTGTAGTTGAGCCTTAGTCTGTTTTCTGCAAGTTCAACAAGCTCTAATTCAACCGTTGCATCCAGATAGCCATCTTGTGCATAAATCTCTTTTATATTTTGTAGTGCTTGGCGAAGACGTGTTACAGAAAATGCATCTTCATCCTCAATAGCAACAGCTCTTTTTAACTCTTCAGTTGCAATCTTCTGATTACCCTCAAACGTTACTTCAGAGATAGTTGAAACGGCTCCTTCTTCAATACGAAAAATGATTATTGGCCCTTCTCCTTCTGGAGTAAATGCAAGCCTCGAATCTACTCTGGCAGAGCGATAGCCTAGATCAACCATTCTACGACGTATTATCTCTCTATCTTGTCTTAACCTATCATTACTTGTTAAGCCACGACCATATCCACCAACAAAAGGAATACCTTTGATTATCGGAAGCCCACCAAAGAACTTTGCTTCTTTAGACTGCAACTGCCCTATTACATCACTTTTTCTGAGCTTGCTACTTCCTTCAACTCTTATCTCTTTGACTTTGAACTGCTCACCTGGGTCTACTTCGTAAACAAGTCGGCCTGTGCCAGAAGCACAATCACCAGCTTCACAACGATAACGCACATTTGCAAAGAAGTAGCCTTGTTCCTGAAGATAAGTAAGCAGGTTGCGCTCTCCTATGCGAGCAAGCGGCAGACTGTACCCATCTTTGGCTACTGGGAGTAGTTGTCTCTTCTTTCTGTCACCTATTTTGAGATCTTCTGGTTTATCCAACTCAACATCTATCTTTGGTAGTGGCGGACGCTCAAACTTGGTCAATATTGATCTTGTCTGTGAAAAAACTACAGGCTGTTTATAACCAAGAGCAAACCTCTCTCTACCACGTATTTCAACTATAATTTCCCCATCTCTACGTCCACCTCTTGTAGAGTTACCACCTTGCGTATAGCTGATGATAGAAGAGAATCGATTTGAAAGATTGTAATCAACTATTCCTGTCTGATCTTGTTCTGAAGCAAGGTTGGTCGAGTAGGTAAGTTGTAGATCACGGGTGATTCTTCTTCCAACAGTGAGACGTGCTGCTGGATTGGCGTTTGGTCTAATTACAGGATCTAATTGAAAGTTAGAAACACCCAACAACTGTTCTGCAGGTTTTGATAGAAGTTGCTGTGACAATAGAGAAGCTGCTGTGTTGACTCCAGAGTTTATAGCCTCTTCTGTATTGAAATTGCCTGTATCTATTCGTCCTGTTGTAATCAATGAAAGTATTTCAGAGCGTGGAAGGTCTGGCTCTGATCGCAAAATAAGCTCAACATTGTCTATTGGCCCGTTGAAACCTACTTGCACCTGATAGTCGCTGATCTTACCTTCTGCAGCAAAGTTGAGTAGTGCTGAACCTCCTGCAGATAGATCAAGTGTGCCATTTGTGATGTCATAACGCTGTTTTCTGAAATTTACAGTGCCACCTTCTAACGAGACACGTCCTGTAATTTCTGGCTGTCTAAGTGTTCCACCAACTGTCAAAAGTGCTGCTGCAACAGTATTTATCTGCTCATTTCTTACCAGAAAAGAGTCTTGGGCTTGAACTTTGACATTTAGTTTCACCGGTGGGAGAAAAGCTCTAGCTGACGAGCTTTGTGCCAAAGGTGTAAAATCGTCAAAACCTGTTATTCCTGTTCCTTGGTCGGCTAATAGAGTTCCCAAATCAAAGCTAGAAACATATTCAGCTTGAGGAATTGTTACAGTTCCAAATATCTCTTGTCCTTGACTATTTCCAGTTAAAAATAGAGAGGCATTAACTGCTGCTTGAACACCTCTGTAAAATATTGCCATCTGTTCAGCTTTAAGATCGAACTTCCACTCTTTTGGTCTCAAATCGGCCAGCTTTATTCCACCTGTAACTTTTAGCTCTCCATCACTTACACGTGCTGTAAACTTCTCAAGAATAATATTCTCTTCGGAAATTGTTATACGTCCTTGACCATTTTCAATTGATACAGGAGAGTCTATGGCAGAGTAAGCTATGTCAGAAATCTTCACATCACCAGAAAGCTGCGGTTTGCTAACACTGCCAAGAAATCTTGTATTTAGAGAGAGTTTACCCGATAAAAAAGTGTCTGAGCCTAACTGTTCTACAAATGCAAGCTTATCCAGATCCACAACACCAGAAACTATACCATCTATCTCTAGTTCTTTCTGTTGAGATATAAAGTCTTTTAGCTCAAGACCCAAAGAGAAATCAAAACCTTGCCCATAGAATCTTGTTTGTTCAAGGTTGATCTGGTTACCATTTAAAGAAAGGTTGACAGGAACAGAAACATTTAGGTCACTACCTGCAACTTTCAGTTTGAGTGACTGTAGCAATAGCGAACCATGAAGCTGATCAAGGCGTGTCTCTCCATTCCGATCTGCCGTGGGTCCAGAAAGTTTGACTTGACCAGTAACTTTTCCAGCTATTGTCTCGGCATAGTCAGGTGAAAAAAGTGCTATGAGAGGCACAAGTTCAACATCTGCAAGTGCTGCCTCTACTTCAACATAACGTTGTGGGCTTTGAAGATCAATTGTAGCTTTGAGTGGCTGTGGTTTTCCCGTGATGCCAGTTACAAGATCGACCGCTAACTTTCCTTGTGGGTCTGTACAAGCAGTCAATTTCAGTTCACCAGCAGATCGACCATTGATCGTAACTCCTTGCCCTTCAACATTTAAGTCAAGCTGCAATTGATCTGGTCTGTCTATGTCACCACTTGCTTTGAAACTGGCTGTAACCTTACCTTTTACTCTAACTTCTGTCAGGTTAAGCGTAGTAGCAAGCCTTCTTAAGTCCACGTTTTCTGCCCGACCATCTATCTGAAAACTATTTTTTGCAATGTCAAAAACAGCCTCAGCAGTTATCCGTCCTTGTGGAAGAGATATATCTAGTTTTTGTAGCTTAAGTATTCTATCCTCTAAAAAGAGTTCTACCTGATTGTCACCTGCTTTCTGACCAGCAATTGTTGCATTTAAGAATGTCAACTTGGCTTCCGCACGAAGTTTGTTAAGGAAGTCAGTATTTTTTGTAGATAAACCTGACAATTTACCACTGCCAGATACTTCTCCAATAAGACTATTATTTGTTATGGCGAGAGCACGCAGAACAGTATCAGTTTTAAGCTGTGTTAACTCAAAATTAACTTCTCCTGTCTCTCTATCATCAAATGGCAGAGTGAGTGCAAAAGAGACTGCTGATTCAGACTCCTTCAGTCCACCATCGAATTTAAGCTCTGTTGGCAACAACTTCAGCTTTCCATCCAAACTACCAAGAGCTTGGCTGTTCATTCTCACATTGCCAACAGTGAGAGAACCTTCCAGAGATGGAGCAGCGATTTTACCTGTCAAGTTACCATCAAAAATAAACTCTTTGCCTATCTTTATCTTTGAACTTTCAAAAGCCGTTTTTACCTCTTCCACTGAACTTGCAAGTGCTTGTAATTCCTGAGCTTTACTAGACTCTAAACGAAATCCTATGTCTGATTCTCCGCGTAGTGCAAAATGTCCATTTGCAGTCAGTTTTGAGTTGTCAGTTCTAAGCAACAACTGATCCAGATTTAGAGTTCCTTGCTCTGAAACAATAGCAATTGTTCCAGTAACAGGTATGGTCTCGTCTACAGAGCCTGCCGATGCTCCTACTGTCGAGTCTATCTTTCCATTTAGACTACTGAATTTTATCCCTGGCCAGTTAAGGTCTACTTTTCCATCTATTTTCCCAGAAACTTTTTTTAGTACCTGTTCATTAGTAGATGGTAATAATGCTAGGATATTAGATATATCAAATTGATTAAACTCAGCCTTCAAAGTAGATATGTCTGCTATTCTTACCTCACCTCTAGCTACACCATTTAATAGACTGGCAGTAAATTCTGTCAATGACGTTGCTTGATTACTCGAATCTAACTTCCCTTTTACCTCTCCCAACTTTACACCTGATATCTCACCATTCCCAAGTTGAAGTAGAGCTTTGGCACTGTAGTTACTTCCTTGAAAAGCCGATTCAACTTCCGATAGCTTTATTTGAGAGAGTTTTCCTCTAGGAATATCTATGCTGGCAAGTTGAACTCTTTCTGCATTGGCTTTTAAGCTTTTACCAACTATGGAAGATTTAAGTGAATCTAGTAGTATCGATTTAAGCACTACAGAAGGAAGAGTTAGGCTGTCTATTGTTGTCTGTTTTGCTATAACAGAAACGTCTTCTAGAGTTGGTTTAATCTGTAGTCCCGATGCTTTTAAGTTGCTGATATTTACTCTATCAATATTTAGATTTTTTCCTGTAGCTTCTCCAGAGATCTCTATATTTGTAAACTCTCCTTGCCCCAAACCTTGAAAATCTATGTTACCTTTCATCTTTAGAGAAGGAAGAAACAGGCGTGAAACTTCTTCAAGGCTTATTTGTGCAGCAGTGCTCAGCCTATAGTCTTTCTGTCCATTTAGACTACCTGATATATCTGTCTTGATCAAAGGAGAGACTATTTTCAAGCTCTTAAGTTCCACTAACTGTTTTCTGATACTGGTGTTCACTGCTATAGAATCCAAACTGACTTCACGACTGTCGTAAGCAAATTGACTGCCTATAGATTCTAACTGAATAGACAGGGCTAAATCTTCAGAAATAACTTTAGCTTTTGTCTGTAATTTATTGATTTTTAATAAGATATTACGTGAACGATCATTAAAAGTAACTTGACTATTTGAGACTATTGCTACTAGCTTTGACAAGTCTATCTTGATGTTAGAAGGGTCAGAACTTGGAGGCTGATGTATACCGTCTAGATTTGTACTACCATTTTTATCTATTTCTAACTCTAACTGGAGTCCGTCAATCTTTATTTCCTTCACTACTACTTTGCGTTCAAGTTTGAGAGCATAAGGATCATCTACTTCAACATTAACTGTTAGGTGGTTGAGTGTAGCAATCTTTTTCCCTGTCTTCTGATTAACAACTTCTAAGTTGTGTAAACGAGCAGATTGGGTTGAGAAAGTAAAACTGAAATCTCCAACTTTTGCATATAGACCATATTTTGCAAGTGAACGCTCTATCTCAGATGCAACATAACGATTGAAGTTGTCAGAACGAATGTAGAAGTAGATACTTATAACAGTAGCTAAACTGGCAATAAACAGCCCAAGAAAACCAAAAACCAGTATCTTACGTCGTTTACTCCAACTACTTTCTGTCTGCTTTTTTGACTTACCAAACATAAATCTTCTCTAGGATGATACGGTTAAATGTCGAATAATAGCAGAAAAAACTGATCTGTAGCTATTGGTTCAAGGCTTGGACGTTGATCATAGGAAGTGTACAAGTAAAAGTAGTTCCTTCACCTTCTCTACTTTTTACTTTTACGCTTCCTTGATGTGCTAGGAAGATTTTCTGTACGAGGGCAAGTCCAATACCGTAACCACGAGATTTTGTAGTAAAGAAAGGCACAAATATACAGTTCAGATCTGCTGTAGGTATACCAACTCCTGTGTCGGATACCTCTATCACAGCTTTTTTGTCGGCTGAAAGCTCAACAAAGCCAGTAATAGTAACTTTTCGTACTGCTACACTATCAGTTATTGCCTCTATAGCATTCTCCAGTAAATTCAAAAAAGCTCTTCTCAAGAGAGTGTAATCACCAAGAACATCTCCAAAATCTCCTACTATAGAAATCTCTACAGAAGATGACTTTGATTTTAACACTACTGCATCAGAACAATCTTGAAGCAATTCTTGGAGATTTAGTGGAGATAGTTGTAAATTCTGTGGTCGTGCAAAATTGAGGAAATCTGTTACCACTTGTGAAAGGTTATTAGTTTCATCAACAAGTGCTTTAGCAGAAGTTTGTGCTACTGATTCCTTACTTACTGACTGTAATAGTTGACTATAGCCAGAAATTATTGCTAGAGAGTTTTTAAATTCGTGAGCAATGCCAGCAGCCATCTCTCCAAGACTTGCTAAATGTTCTTGAAAATGGACTCTTTGGCGTAACTCAACTACCTCTGTCAAATCTGAGATTAAACAGAGAGCACCGTGAGAGTCAGTTTCTCGTCTACTCCAACTCAATGGAGAGACTGTAATAGCTAGCGTTTTGCCATTCTTTTTTTCTACTTCTTCTAGCTCAACTTTTCTTCCGTTTCTTAAACAGTCTTCTATCAATTCACAAAGCCTGGGGACAGAATCAAAAAACTCTTCATAGCGTAGCTGTAACGGCTTAACAACTTCTACTTTTGCAGCTATTTCTCGTGCCCTGCGATTTGCAAGTAGGACATACCCCAAGGGTGTGATGGCAACCAACCCACTCGGAATTGAGGCTACAATGCGTTCATTAAACTGCTCAACAAAAGCTATACGTTCTTTCTCTTGGTCGTGCAACTTTTCAAGCTGATCCTTTTCAATTTGTAGACTATCTATTAACTCCTGCAGTGACTGAAAGATAAACTGATTTGAGTCAGAGTTTACTGTTTTTGTTATTTCAGTTTGAAAGACAGGCCGCAATATTGTCCGTAGAAAGATAAAAGAACTTACTGCCACAAGTGTAATAGTTATTATCTGCAAAAATGAGGTGAGTAATGGCCAGGAATTTCTATTAGTTTCTGTACGAAAGACTATAGCTGCATAACCTATGCAATCTACAAGCTCTTCATCTTTTGTAGAATATATGACAGGTAAGATAAAAAGGTTATAACTCAAGTTCTGAATTTTTATAGCTTTAACTTCTACCTTAGCTTTGCCTATCGTAGTTAGGTTTTCTTGTGAGCACGGTTCTGAAACACCAAACAGCTCAAGGGGCATAGCATCTGGCAGGAGAGATTCAAGCTGACTCTTTTGCAACTCATTATGGATTGACAACTGATTAAACCACTCTAACTGAAGTTTTCCTTCAGGATTATAAATAGTTACCACACTTAACCTGTTAGAGTATTCAGAAGAGAGCTGATCTAATCTGGAATTAAAAAGATCGGTGGTAGAATTTTTAGCATTTATAAGAGAAGAGATTCTAAAACCCAGAGCTATAATTTCTTGTCTCTGCTTTAGCTCTTTCTCTTTGGTAGCTTCCATACTCATTTTGCCATAAAGGCTTATGGTTATTAGGTTTACTGCACCTAAGCCAAACATTAAAAATACAGCAATAAGTGTAACTGAGCTACCCAATCTTAAACGCATCAGTATCTCACTAAAACCATATTTCTGATATACCAGTCCAAAATCTCTTGACCAAAAAGTACGAGGATAATGGCTGCAGCTCCTAGAAAAACACCAAATGGGATTTTAAGTTGTAGAGCATCTCTGCCCACACGAACAATGAAGACTATAGCCAACAGTGTGCCAAGTAGTGATGCAAAAATGAGTGTAGCTATTGTCAACTGCCATCCGAGAAACATTCCAACAAAGAGCATCATTTTGACATCACCAAGCCCCATACCGTCTATATTTCTAACTACTAAATAAACTTGACGTAACATCAGCAGTAAACCAGCTCCAATAATAGCTCCCAATGATCCATTAACTACTGATATTAACCATAAACGTGGCAGG
>JAEUQL010000102.1 GCA_016789295.1 Blastocatellia bacterium
TATCGATACCTCAAAAACTTAAAACCTTAACTCTTTTGGTCTGGCTCAACCTGAAAGGATTTAGCAAGTGCCTTGTATACTATTGACGTAAAGTAAGCACGAAAGAGATCTATTCTGTTTGGCAGTACAAAAATAGCTTGCCAAGGCTATAAAATAAAGCTACTAAAAGAACATCTTTGCGTGTGCTTGCCTAGTTTGCGAACAGCTCTACTGGGTAGAGAAAGGTGAATAGTATTGACATCCTCCACACGATAAATCGTGAGGATTAATCTATTAGACTCTATTAGCTTAAACAGCCAGTTCAAGGAACCGGTCAAAAATCCTAAAATGTGCAGCAGCCATCCAAAACAGCATAATGTAGTATTAGCTGACTAACTTTCCTCTTTCCCAGAGGTGATAGTTCTAGCACGAAATCACCAAAGTTACCGCCTTACGTCAATGCGATTTTTCGTGACTGCAATGCAACCGTAGGATTTTCAAATCGCTTTTCGTATAAACTGAAACTACAGAGTGTTGTGATTTTTCTGAGATTTTGGCCAACTCAGATTCTACTAGAATAAAAAGTATAAAGCTACATTTTTGTTCCAAACTTTTTGCAGAATTTCACTACTATTAGCTAGTTTTACCAGTTTTTAGATCAAAACCCACTATATTTAGTTTAGCTTGCAAGATCGTCTCCAAGCTTGTACCTTTCTACCATCTTCACAAAACCCTTTAATTTAAGGCTACTAATATATGAAGAAAAAAACTGTTCTCATACTACTATTTATCTTGCTACTGACCACAACCACTAGTGGAGATTTGAAGAAAAGATCTGCTGAAAATCCAAAGATCGCCAAAATTATTACTGAAATATCTCCCAGAAACATAGAGACCATTATTAAGAAGCTCGTAAGCTTTCATACAAGACACACTCTATCAGATCAAGAGAGTGAAGCTGTTGGCATAGGAGCTGCTGCAAGGTGGATCAAAGCAGAGTTTGATCGTTACAGCCAAGAATCTGGTAATAGACTTAAAGTAGAACTTGATGAAACGACTGTTGGGCCAGCTCCTAGAATCCCCAAAGCTACAAAACTTACCAACATTGTTGCAACACTTCCCGGTACAAAGCCTGAATCGTCTGATCGTATCTATGTTGTTAGTGGGCATTATGACTCAAGGGCATCAGATCCACTCGATGCTAAAAGCTTTGCCCCAGGAGCAAATGATGACGCTTCTGGAACTGCGGCTGTGATGGAGATGGCACGGGTGATGTCAAAATATGAGTTTGATGCCACCTTAGTGTTTATGGCCGTTGCTGGTGAAGAGCAGGGGCTTCACGGCTCCACACATTGGGCTGAAATGGCCAAAGAACGTAAGCTCAATATAGAAGGAATGATAACCAACGACATCATAGGCAGTTCCAAAGATGAGAATGGTCATATCAACAGAAATGAGGTACGACTTTTTGCTGAAGGGCTTTCAGTAACCTCACAAACACCTGCAGACCTACGCACAACTATTCAGACTGGAGGTGAAAACGACACCCCAACAAGACAACTAGCCAGAAGAATCAAAGAGCTTGCAGAAGAGCACATTGTTGGTATGAAAGTAACTATAATCTATCGCCGTGATCGCTATCTAAGAGGTGGAGACCACTCCCCTTTTCTTGATCGTGGCTATCCTGCAGTCAGAATGAGCGAACCTAACGAAGATTATAAGCACCAACATCAAGACGTGAGAAAAGAAGGTAATGTCCAGTATGGTGATCTACCAGAGTTTGTAGATTACCAATACGTAGCACGTGTAGCACGTGTTAATGCTGCTGCGCTGGCTGGCCTTGCTCTCGCTCCAGCACCACCCAAAAAAGTTGAGGTGGAGACTATAAACCTTGAAAACAGTACTACTTTACGTTGGGAGGCCAATCAAGAAGCAGATTTAGCGGGTTATCAAATTGTCTGGCGCGAAACCACCGCACCAAATTGGCAGAAAAAACTCTTTGTTGGTAATGTCACCAGGTACACAGTCAAAGGTATTTCAAAAGATAATTACCTTTTTGGAGTTCAGGCAGTTGATAAAGACGGTAACAGAAGCCTTGCTGTCTATCCAAAACCCTATCGCCAATAGACTAACAGCTCAAGCGTTGAGTTACACAAAATTTATGACACTCTATTTGAGTCTCTCTTGGATGGAGATTTATAATCAGCTAGCCAATTTCTGTTCTGTTTTTTCTATTCTTTCTTCAAGCTCATCCAGTCTCATTGCTTGATCACCCAGTTCTTTAATGATCAGATTAGAACGACGATTAGCACTCTTGTTTTCATGCTTAAGCTGCTTAAACTCTTCTAGCATCTCTGCTCTGAGATTGTTTATTTCAGTCTTCAACTCAACTTTTTGTTGAGCCAAAGCTTGCTCAAATTCAACTTTTTGTTGAGCCAAAGCTTGCTTAAATTCAGCTTTTTGCTGAGTTAAAGCATCTCTCAAAATCTCTTCAAACTCAGCCCTTTGTTGGGCTAAAGCGTCTCTAAGTATTTCAGCAAAAGCATTCAGCAAATTAGCATTGGTCTGTTTTGATTGTGCATCAACCCTGTTTTCTACCGTCTCCAGACGACTTTCTATAGATTTTACTTTTGCAACTATTTTGTTTAATGTTTGGGTTTCGTCTTCGTTTGGCAGTGGTTGTTCATTATCTTGATTCATAGAGATTCTCCTTGCCGTCTATTTTCTAGTCTTTACGTTCTTCTTGCAAGCTAGTTTTCTGAGATTTCGTGTAAGCTCCAAGGTATGTTCGATTTTGGGATTAGCATTTTTCAGAAATGGACAGTGGAGAGTTTTACAAGCTAGCAACTTAAACCCTATAAAACATCTATTTTCACTAAGTTAGCTAATCTAGTCTACTTTGGCACGTATGTTGCTGAACTCCCTTTTCACAACCTCAAGTTTGGAGCTTTAAGCGATGTAGAGCATTGACTTAATGCTTATTCTCATCCTCCTTTTAGTTAGTTCTCTTACTTTCTGCTTAAACTTCTCTACAGCTTTTGGAGCTATTCTTTACTTCGCTTGCTTTTGATGAGAAGCTGTAGCCTAAGAACTTCCTATCTTTTGGCTTTCCTACTCCGCTTTTGGCTGGATTGAGTTTTTGCGTAATGTATTTATACTTTCCATAATGCCCCAAGCACTATGTAGAATGGCAGCATTAAGACCTGCTTTAGCTTTACTACCATTGGGTAAATATCTACCATTGCCATCCTGCTTTGGCCTGGCAGCACCGCACTTCTTCTTATTGCGTTGTTTCTTCTGGATTACTGAAAGCTGAGGTCTGTATCCTCTTTCTTGGTTTCACTCACCAGTTGAAGGGTACAGACGCCAGCAAGTATAAGCCCGTAACTGATTAGTTCTCTTAGATTAGGAATTGACTGTGTAAAGATTGACTGAAAAAGCACTCCCCAAATCAAAGTACTCAAACCAAAAGCACTTGCTAAAGACGCTCGCAGATGCATATAAGCAAAAGTCATAAAAACCTGTCCGAGTAGTCCTGTCAAACCAACACCAAAAACTACTGCAAGATCCTGCTTTGGAACTAACCAAGAAGTTGTGGGCGCAAGTGGAGCGGCAAATACAGTCATCAAACTCATGCACCAGACCACAAGAGAAGGGCTAAATTTTAATGCAGCTCTTCTAAGGGCTAGCTGTGCAATGCTGACACAGAGTGCTCCAAAAAATCCAACAGCAGCAATTGTTGATGATATTCCGCTTCTGTAGAGTGTTAACGCTCCAAAAACTGTTAACATAATAGCTGCTGCTTCACGAACTGTTATCTTCTCTCCAAATAGTCTCCAAGAAAGCAATGTAACAAGCACAGGAGCAAGATTTGACAGTGCTGTAGCAGTTCCAACTTTTGTATGTTGTAGATTCCAGAATAGGCATAGCATAGCAGTAGCACCAGCAGCACTTCTTATCCAGAGCGATGTGGCTTGTTTTGTTAGTAATAACTTCAAGTGTCTGCCTACAAAAGGCAAAAGAACAAAGCAACAGAAAAGCCCTCTTAAAAAAACAAGTTCTGCAGATGGAGTTTTACTGCTAAGATTTACTAAAAAACTCATCAGCCCAAACGAGAATCCTGACAGAATACTGAAGAGAAAACCAAGACGAGAATCTGCAGTGTCACTAATTGAAACTGAACCGGCTGTATGGCGCATTTGTCGATTTTACTTGTCTTTATGCAGTGCTTGCGAGATATTTTACCGAACCTAGCAACCATTCTCGACCTTTAACCGAAAATATGAATGAATGTACATTCAGTCAAAATTTAACTATTTTTAATAACAGCTATTTAATGAGGAGCATATGGTAGTTCGAGATGTAAGAACAAGCAGTAGTGAAGCTATAGATTCACTTCTACGCAACCTAGAGCCAATGCCACAAGCTGAAACTAAGCAAGAATCAGCAGTTGAAGCTTTAAGCCAGCCAGACACAGGGCGTGAGCAACGGCTCTCTTCACAGTTTACAAGGAGCCGTTTCAGTGTTGGTAGCAGCATGGTTCAGAGCCAACTTGCTGCGATGCTTACACAAAAACTTGAGCAACGCAGCGGATTTAGTAATGAGCAGGTAGCAGCTTTTATCAACAGTATATCGAATGCTGCTCGCCGTGCCGATCTACCCAAACAGCAACAAGCAGAGAGATCTCTTGTAGAAGTTCGTCAACTCTTTGAAAGTGGGATGGGGCAAGCAAAGGCAGAAGTTGGCAAAGTCCTCAGTCGTGTTAGTGAGGTGATAGAAAAACCAACTGCAGATGTTAATAAGATACTCGACACCTTTGCCCAAACTACTCAACTTCTTAAAGAGATTTCTGTTTCAGCAAACGAAACTCTATCTGAGCCAAGTGCAAAAGAAAGGTTAGCAGAAATAGGATTTGCACAAACAACTATCAAGAAGCTTAGTGACAGTGCAGCAAACCGTCTTGTAGGACTTGATGAAGCTACTTTGAAAGAAGTTTCAAAACAGAACACTACAGTTGAACAAGCCTTTGGTGAAAAGATCGAAAGTCTACCTCAAGAAACTTATGACAAACTCCGTTCTTTGCCAGCTTCTGAACAATCACGTATAGGTAAGTTGAGCAGAGACGAAATGATCAGCCAGTTAAATAGTCCTATTCCAGTTCCTCCTACAAGTGATGATGCAGCAGCAGCCAAAGCAAAACTTTCAGAGATAGGTTTTGCACAGACGACCATCAGAAAGTTAAGTGATAATGCAGCCGTCAGAGTCTCAAGACTCAATACAGATTTGCTAAAGGGTATAGCCAAACAGAATATGAGTATTGAGCAAGCATTTGCTGCCAAGATCGAGACTCTACCCGAATCGGTCTATCAAAAACTAAAATCACTTTCTGCACAAGAGCAAGCAAGAGTAGCAAAGCTTACAGGCGAAGAGATAGTGGCTGAACTTGGCAAGACAGCTCCAGATACCGGTGTCAAGATACACGCTATGCCAAACGCTTCTCCGGAACCTCTGCTAGATGCTATAAACAAAGCAAAAGAGAATATCGACTTATCTGTCTATCTATTTACGAGTCCAACAATCACAGACGCTCTCAAAGCTGCTGCTGCACGTGGTGTCAAAGTAAGTGTAATGCTTGAACCTGAAGTAGTAGGTATCAAAGATGCAAACGTAGCAAAGACCGAAGAGCTTCGTGCAGCAGGAATAGAGGTGAAAGATACTCCACCAGAGTTTAGCCAAGGCAATAAAGTTGATCACGCAAAGTTTATGGTGGTAGATAAAAAAGAGCTTCTTTTTGGAACCGGTAATTTGGTAAAAGGTGGGTTAGGTGAAGTTAAGCCCGGCACACCAGAAAATGAGATAAATGGCCGCCGTTTCAATCGAGACTTCTGGGTTACCGATACTCGGTCAACTGCTGTGGGTGAAGCTCAGAAACTTTTTGATGCAGATTGGAACCGTGAAACTACTTCTGGAACTAACTTCAAATATCTAGTTGTAACTCCAGACAATGCTAGCCAAAAGCTATTTGATCTGATAGATGGAGCTAAAGATCGGCTCTATGTCTACAACCAATCGCTTAGTGATGCAACTGTCATAGATAAACTGATAGCAGCAAAGCAACGTGGTGTAGATGTTAAAGTGATTGTTAACGACCCACGCTCGGCAGATGACAAGAACGTAGCGGCTAGGCAGAAGCTTGAAACAGCAGGTATAGAAGTTGGTTACTATCGTAAATATACACTTCACGCAAAAGCTATTGTAGCCGACAACAAGTCATTTATTGGTTCGCAGAACTTCACTAATGGCGGGCTTTACAACAACCGAGAATTTGGTGAGATATTTGAAGACCCTGCTACAACCAAACAGCTTGCAGACATATTTGTAGAAGACTTCAAAACTACAGGCGTGGTCACTGGTGATAAGACACAAGCACTAGAAACAGTTCAGATTCATCGTATGCCAGAATCTACCAACTATCCTATAGTAGCTGCTATAAACAGTGCTACTAAGAGTGTAGATCTAGAAGTATATATTCTGACAGATCCTGGTGTAACAGACGCTCTCAAACTTGCAGCGAAGCGTGGTGTACAAGTGCGTGTGATGCTTGAACCAAAACCAATAGGTGAAAGTAGTTCCAATGAAGCAAAAGCTACAGAACTGAGAGAAGCAGGAATTGATGTCAAAGAGACACCTCCAGAATTTAACTCTAATTCGAATGTTGATCACGCAAAATTTATGGTGATAGATGGGCGTGATCTGCTTTTTGGCACAGGCAATCTTGTAAAGAGTGGTTTGGGTGAGAGCTTGAAAGATGAATGGAACAATAGAGACTTCTGGGTACAAGATACACGCTCATCAGCAGTCAAAGAAGCGGCTCTACTGTTTGAAAGAGATTGGAACAGACAGAGCACCTCAGACATAGACTTTAAGCACCTTGTAGTAACACCTGATAACTCAAATTCTAGGATCACAGCTCTGATAGATAACGCAAAAGACCGGCTCTATGTCTATAACCAGACACTTACCGATCCAAATATTGTTGAGCGCATAATTGCAGCCAAGGAACGTGGTGTAGATGTGCGTGTGCTACTTGGAAAACCAAAAGACAATGACCCAAACAAAACTGCTTTTGATCGTTTCACAGCAGCAGGTATACAAGTAAACTACTTGACCAGAAACTATCTACACGCAAAAGGTATAGTCTCTGATAATAGTGCATTTATTGGCTCACAGAATTTCACTGGTGGTGGACTTATCAGAAACCGTGAAGTAGGCCAGATCTTCAACGACGCCAATATTGCTAACCAGCTTGTTACAACATTTCTCTATGACGAAGCCAACCCGGCTCCGCGTCAATAAAATGGGGGGTGGCCTTAAAACAAGGCCACCATTAACTTATGCAACTGAAACAACTTAGAGTAGCTTGCCGACTTACACTGCGTGAAGCAGCAAAGATTACAGATACCGACTACACTATTCTCTATCAGATAGAGAATGGTGAAAGCAGAGACCTAGTAGAAGAAGAAAGAATTAAAAAGATACTAGAAGAGTATCTTGAAAAGAGAGGTCGTTGCTGTAGGATATAAGCTACTTACTCTCTTCTGGATTTGATGCTGAGTTTTGCCATACAGAACCGTCTTCAAATTCAATAGATGTAATGTAGAGATCCATTTCTGGGTTTATAGAAGCATTGCGCTCTAGATCAAACGAGTCTGACAAGATTGTTGATTTAGATGGTTTGATCTTTACTTTGCTAACAAACTCTCTTGCCATCTTATCTTTAGTGTTTAAGACCTTGATGTGCCAACCTACCTTTGTAATCACCTTGCTTGATACATTTTTCAACTTGTATTCTATATTCCACTCTTTATTTCTAGAACTATCTACTCCTATTCCTGTGTAGGAACTTCCCATAGATCCTACCATTCTTGATCTAGCAATTTTGACATCTGAAAACTCAATCGGTTCAGGCTGTTGAGCAAAAGTTACTGTTACAAAAAATATCAGGGCAATAACTTTCTTCAGTAAGAGAAACCTCTTCACAAATCCTCCTATAAATCTGGCTGGTTGTTAAACCAGCCTGTTCTATCTAATCTCTTCTGGTTTTGGTACAGGATACTGCCAAATTGATCCATCCTCAAATTCAATGAATGTAATGTTGACCTGGGTATCTAGAGTGTTGTTTGCACCAGCTTCATCTAGATCAAATGATTCTGATAGATTTGTCTCTTTCATCGGCTTGATCTTAATCTTGGTCTTAAACTGCTTGTTTATGTTGTAGTTTAAGACCTTGATCTGCCATCCTACTTTTGTAATAACTTTGTCTGATAAATTCTTTAATCGGTACTCTACACGCCAACTCTTACTATTAGCACTACCTGTTCCTCCTCCCATCAACACACTTCCATAACTAGATCCCATAGCATTTGGTGATACCACTTTAGTAACTTGAACATTTTGCAGATCAAATGGTGGAGAGTTTTGGGCAAAAGCTAATGTTGAGAAAAAAAGTAGATATACAATAAGCTTTTTCATTAAACCTCCTAAAAATGGAGCTTTTTAGAAATTTTATAAACTTGGCTGATTGAGCGTAATGAAATTTACGCTTTGGGATTATAAAAAAACTATGTTTAACTTTTTTAACTAAGGGTAGTATATCAATATCAAGGAAGATCTAAAACTTAAAAAAGAAGAAACTGGCCGACTTTTGTAACGGTCAAGTAGATAGTCTATTAGTTCTAAAAACTTAACCCAATAGTATTAACTACTTGACCAGCAAAAAATCATCTATTTGAGGTCATTGTCTTCTGGTTTTGGTACAGGATGCTGCCAAATTGATCCATCTTCAAATTCGACATAGGTAATATTAAGTTCTGTATTCGGGTTGGCTGGAATCAGAATAGCGTCAGCATTAAATGGCTCAGAGATATTTGCCTCCTTGTTTGGCTTAAGCTTCATCTTGTTTTTGAACTCTCTGTTGGATTGATCTTTAGAGTTTAAGATCTTAAACTGCCAACCTATTCTTGTTATTACTTTATCTGATATATTCTTTATTCGATATTCAATACGCCAATTGTTATCCTCTGTAACACCTCCAAAGGTGCCTCCAGTTACTAGACTTCCAGATCCACCCCCAGATCCCATCATGCCAGTTGACTCACTGGTCTTGGTGATTCGTACATTCTGTACCTCAAATGGTCGGTTGGGTGCACTGTTTTGAGCAAAAGCCAATGTTGAAAAAACTATATACAACATTAGCAATATAAGCTTTTTCATTAAACCTCCCAGCAGCTCTTCCCTAAGATCGGTAATTAATCTGTATCCCACCGTAATATCACGTAAAAATTCCGCAACTTA
Organism: Blastocatellia bacterium; assembly: GCA_016789295.1. GTDB lineage: Bacteria > Acidobacteriota > Blastocatellia > Chloracidobacteriales > JADJPF01 > JAEUQL01. The sequence goes on from JAEUQL010000102.1 coordinate 9,334, forward strand.
ACTCGTAAAGCGTAACTGAAAATGGTTTAAGGAGCAATACCAAAAATTGACTTCCTAGATTGATCTGTCACGGAGATGGAACCTCAATTTTAGAATTCATAGACCCGCATCGGATCGGCAGCAACTATCCTGTTAGAGTCCAGAGCTGAGATCTCACTTAAAACCTCTTCTACGTGCGCAGCTTTGATGTGATAGACATAAACATCTACGTCGCGTCCTACTTTTTGTGCCTGCCTCAGCACACTTTCAGGACAGAGGTGGCCATAGAGATCGGCTTGCCTAGAAAGCCTATTGGGATAAGAACATTCTATAAAAAGTGCTTTCAGGTTTGGCAACTCTCTAGCTATTGCCCATATTTCGTCGGTATCTCCAGTGTC
>JAEUQL010000103.1 GCA_016789295.1 Blastocatellia bacterium
CGAAGGTAGGTATACAATAGCTAGCACCTGCCTGCATAGCTTCTAGTATAAGACTTTCATCTATTTCATCTGCAACAACTATTGATACTGTTTCGGGGATCTGCTCTTGAACTCTTTTGAGTAGTTCTATGGCAGTACCGTCAGGAAGAAGAAATGCAGTGACTACAGCTTGAAAGTTTATTCCAGATGTGAGTGTCTTAAAAGCCTCTAAGCAGTTTTTAGCACGGCTTATTTCGTAATTTGCATCCGATAGCACTGCCGATCTGAGAAACGCATCTTGGTCGTTAGTCTCAACTAGAAGGATTCTGTCTTTTTCCGAAGAGGTGCTGATGTCAACACCTTCGAACAGTTTCTTGAAAATTTTCATGTTTTGTTAGAAAATTCCGCACTTAACTTTCAGATTACTTCTAGACTTAACCTATTAGTGGGATGAGAGAGAGGAATTTCCTCTCTCTAAGAAAACATAGGTTTTTATGCAATTTTTGCCATTTTCTCTATCTTTTTACGGTGCTTAAGTGCTTCTACAAGGAAGTTTTCAAAGACTATCCTACCATCTCTGCAGTCATTTCTGTGCTCCCAGCGTGTGGGAAGCTTGTTCCAGTCTTCAAAAGACTTCTCCAGGTGGTACTGCACAGTGTAAAAAAGCTGTCCATCGCCACGCTTTACCATCATTTGAATTGGACAGAGGTAGCTTTTGGCAAGATTGGTAAACCCTTCTGGAACTCTGTCAACCATCAGACCGTGATTTTGCCAAACGCGCAAAACGTGTTTCTGATTACCTGCTTCCCAGAAGTAACTCATCTCGTCATCCATACCTTTGAAAATGGGATCTTCTGGTTTTGTGACTTTTATATAACGATACTCGTATTCGCGTATACGTCCATTGCGTTTCTTACGAGGATCTTTATAGTCAAGAGTAACTATCTCTGCTCCAAAACTGAGTCCAACCAGTTGATGTCCTCCACATATTCCAAGTACAGGAATAGAAGTCTTCTGCACGATAGCTGCAAAGTTCTTTATAAGTTTTGTACTGTAGAGGTCAAAATCGCGCAGTGTGCCACTGATAATTATCACGTCTGGGTCAAAGCTTGCGAGAAGCTCTTCTGTAAATTCTGAAAGGTGTATGATCTTTGTGGACGGCTTCTTGACCAGTTTTACAATATTTTGGGTTATGTTTTCCAGAGCTAAACAAGCAATATGACGCTCTTCCTGAAGCCATTTTAGAGGATCGTAATCAGCTTCCTGTCTTGCTGTTTCTGACAGATCTGTCTCATTTTTAAGTAGATTATCAATTATAAGTGCATTCATCACTTCGATTTTAGGGCGAAGCGGTTCATAGTAGCAGAAGGTCTTTTTGTTTAGGGATGCTAACTGATCTGACATTGGGTGCTCTCTTTTTTGCCGTGTAAAATCTGTTTTAATGACCTATTTTAACAAAAACAGAAGGAGTGTCCAACCTTCTGTAGGCAAGAAATCTAGCCTTTCACCAGCTTTACAATGGCTTCAGTCATTTTATCTATTGCGCGTTGTAGAATCTCCATAGATGTTGCATAGGATATGCGCAAATAGCCTTCTGTACCAAAAGCGGAGCCTGCAGTTAGGGCAATATGAGCTTCTTCTAAAAGGTAGTCAGCAAGATCTGCAGAACTTTTTATTTTTGAGTTCGAATCTAGAACCTTTTTAACATTTGGAAAAGCATAAAAAGCCCCTTCTGGTTCTACACACTCTATTCCTTCTATCTGATTAAGTGCAGGAATCAGATAGTCTCTACGACGGCGATACTCGTAAAGCATCTCTTTGAGGCTTTCTTGAGAGCCAGAAAGAGCTTCTATAGCCGCTTTTTGCGAGATGGAAGCCGGGTTTGAAGTTGAGTGGCTCTGAACTTTGACCATTTCTGCAATCCAGTCTTGAGGCCCAAGAGCATAGCCCAACCGCCAACCAGTCATTGCGTATGTCTTTGAAAGAGAGCCTGAAACCAGGGTTCTAGCACGAAGCTCATCCCTAAGACTTGCTGCTGAGAAAGGTTTGTGGGGTTGATAAGTAAATTGGTAATAACACTCGTCAGAGAGTAACCAAAGATTATTTTTAACAACAACTTCTGCTATGCGCTCAAACTCCTTTGGATCAACTACTCTACCAGAGGGATTGGAAGGTGAATTGAGGATAAGCAGACGGCTTTTTGGTGTCAGGTGTGCTTCTACCATCTCAGCAGTGAGCTGAAAACCATTAGATTCAGTGTCTATTATGACGGAGTTTGCACCTGCGAAAGTCACTATCTCAGGGAATGTCACCCAGTAAGGTGCAGGTATGAGTACATCATCACCAGGGTTGATAAGCGTTACTATTGCGTTGAATATGGTCTGTTTTCCACCTGCAGAGACTACTACTTGCTGAGGGTTGTAGTTTGCACCTGTGTTAGCTGCTATGTAATCAATGATAGCACGTTTGATTTCGACTGTTCCTGCTGCTGGTGTGTATCGCGTGAAGTTCTCATCGATAGCCTTATGAGCAGCCAATTTAATATTGTTAGGTGTATTAAAATCTGGCTCGCCTGCACCAAGATCATAGACTTCGTAGCCTGCCCTGCGCAGATTCTCAGCCTTCTGTAGAACAGCCAAAGTGGAAGAGCTTTGCATTGAAGCAACTCTTTGAGCCGGTATGAAATTTGTAGTCATTATATTATTCTCTTTGTACTATTTAATTACTAACAAAGCTTTCTGAAAGCCAAAACTAAATATCATCTACTTCAGTTTTTCTTAACACAAAACTATCTCATCTTTTCTCGTAATCTCTGTTCAACAATCTCTGGTACAAGACCGTCTACAGAGCCGCCCAATTTGCAAACCTCTTTCACAAGACGTGAACTCAGATAGCTGTAAGATTCAGCAGCCATCAGAAAGACCGTCTCTATTTGTGGAGCAAGCTTACGGTTCATTAGTGCCATTTGTAGTTCGTATTCATAGTCAGAGATTGCTCGTATACCTCTGATTATGCAATCGGCCTGTTTGTTAATGGCATAATGAACTAACAGCCCATCAAATGTGTCTACATGTATCCTTGGCCATTTTGAGCAGACTTCACGTATTATTTCCAGTCTTTCTTTGAGGTCAAAGAGCGGATTTTTGTCAATGTTGACAAGAACAGCTATTATCAGTTCATCGAACATCTTATGTGCTCGTTCTATAACATCTAGATGTCCGTTGGTAAGAGGATCGAAACTACCTGGATAGATTGCCCTGTGCATAAATTGTCTCTGAAATCAAAGTAATGGTTGAGTAGGTAGCACTATATATCGGCTCTATAAAATGGTGCAATCTCTTTTTTCAGCCTTGCCTACTGTTTAAGACTTCATTCATAGAGCCTGTGCGGTAGCCTTCTAAGTCGAGTGTTACATACTTAAACCCTATGGCTTTGAGTCCTTTGGCCATACTTTCTGCCATTTCTGGGCTGAGGGCTTTGTGGAGTTCTTCAACTCCGATCTCTATTCGAGCAATGTCTCCATGGTGGCGTAGCCGACAGACACTAAACCCAAGTGAACGTAAAAACTGTTCTCCACGGTCGATTTCAGAAAGCTTCTCAAAAGTTATACTATTTCCATAAGGTACGCGAGATGATAGACATGCAGAAGCAGGTTTATCCCAAACATTCAAATTGGCACGCTTTGCCATTGCACGCACATCAGCTTTGGTCATAGCTGCTTCAATTAGTGGAGATCTAACGCCTAACTCTCTCGCAGCCGTCATACCAGGTCTGAAATCCCCTGTGTCATCAAGGTTGTTGCCATCCAGTACATAAGATATTGAACGATTGCGTGCTATAGAAGTCAGTTTCGTAAACAGCTCGTGTTTGCAGTAGTAACAGCGATTGGGTGCATTGTTGCGATAACCTTCTTCTTCCATTTCGTCTGTATCGATGATCTCGTGCTTGATATTGTATTGAGCTGTAAACTGCACAGTCTCTTGTCTCTGGTGTGAAGGGTAGCTGGCACTGTCGCCGGTGATCGCAACGGCTCTGTCTCCAAGCTCTTGTGCAGCAATGTAGCTCAAATAGGCACTATCTACGCCACCAGAGAGTGCCACAATCACTGAATCCATTTCACGCAGCAGCTTTCTAAGTGTCTCTTCTTTCTCTTCTGCGCGTTCTGGCAGACCAACAAAGTCGATTACAGGCAGTCGTCTTTCGTTCAAAGCCATCTCTTCTACTTCCTCAAACTTTGATCCTTGTATCGCAACATCATATCTGTATGTGTTAGAATCGTCGAGATGAGTCACCAAACTATTAGGAAAATCTTACTCCTTCTAATACTTCTTATATCTCTATCAGCTCCAGTGCAAGCTGCTCTGGCAGGCCAAGATAACGCCCTAGAGATCTATAACCAAGCACAACAAGCCCACGAGAAAGGTGATCTTACAAAGGCCATAATGCTCTACAAAGAAGTGATCAAACTTCTTCCTGAAAATTTTGAGCCAAAGTACCAATGTGCAGCAGCGTGTCTTTCATTAGATAGTGCTGAAAGTAACCGAGAGGCTCTAGCACTGATGAAGCAGGTAGTGGAAAGTAAGCCCGACTTTGCACGTGGCCACTTTGCACTAGGTGTTGCTGCATTACGAGTCGGAGAGCCGGCTGAAACTTCACTCAGAAAAGCATTAGAACTCGATCCTTCCATTTCTGCAGCTCGTCTTCCTCTAGCTGAGATAGTTATTGCAAAAAAATCTTACAAAGAGGCAGAACAGTTGCTGGCACCTCTGTTTTCACAAGATCTGCTGGATAGAGAAGGTTTACTGCTACTAGCACTTGCACAACATAAGCAAGGAAAGCTAAAAGAGTCTATAGAGAGTTATAACAGAGTTTTGGCCAAAGGGAGAGATGCAGAAGCTCTTTTTCAAAGAGGCCAAATCTATCTTTCACAAAAAAACTACTCTGCTGCTGTAGCAGACTTGAGACTTGCTTATGAAGCCAGTGGAGAAGTAGAGACAGGCTTGCTACTAGCAGAAGCTCACACACAGAATGGAGAGAAAGAGAAAGCTTCAGAACTTGCAAAAGTATTACTGGAAAAGAGTTCTGACCAGCAGTTACGAGCCAAGATAGCAGACCTTCTTGCCGACGTTAACAGAGAAGATGCAACAAAAGCAGCAGAAGAACTAGAGAAATTACTTGCTTCAGATCCAAAAAATATATCTTATCTTGTTAGGCTGGGTGAAATTTACAACAGCAGTAGTCCAGAAAAGGCTGTAGAGTATTGGCAGAAAGCTATGTCTATTTCTCCAAAACTCGACTACAGAATAGGGCTTGCCTCTGCCCTTCTCAAATCGCAACGCTTTGACGATGCCATAAGTGAGTTTGGTTTGGTGCTTGCGCAAGACAGCGAGTCTTATGAGGCTCATGCAGGGCTTGCACTTGCATACTTCAAGAAAGAGTTCTTTCCACCATCTGCACAGCACTTTATATGGATGGTCAACAAAAAGCCCGAAATAGTAATAAATTTCTACTTTCTGGCTATCTGTTTTGATCGCATGGATGATTACGCTCAGGCTCTTAAGGCATACGAGATCTTCCTCAAAGTAGCCGATCCACGGATTCATCAGTTAGAAATAGAGAAGGTTAACCTAAGAATGCCAAGCCTTAAAAGACAATTGGAGAGGACAAAGAAGAGATGAGACTGCTAATAGCTTTTCTCCTTATCTGCTTTCTCTCTTACTCAAGCTCTGCCAAAGACTACTTAAATGAACAAGAAGTAGATAGAGTAAGAGAAGCACAAGAGATAGACAAAAGAACCATGGTCTTTCTAAAAATTGCCACTCGAAGACTAGACACAATTTTGGGAGTAAAAACTGTGGAGGTGCCACAGCCAGCCAAGAAGAAAGATAAGAAAGAGAAGAAAAAAGAGAAGAAAAAAGAGAAAGAAGAAGAGGAGTTGAGCCAAGACTACGGTCCAGATCCAGTTGGCTCTACTTCACAACTGCTTGCTGGGTACACAAATGCTATTGTAGAGATGATGGACAAGATAGACGATGCCTATGAAAAACGTAAAGATGATCCAAAACTTTCGAAGGCATTAGAGAAAGTACGTGAGGGTGGAAAAGAGCAGTTAGGGCGACTTGAGCAGGTACGGGCAAAACTCAAGAGCGATGAAGAGCAAAGACTGCTTGAAAAGGCTATCGAAACTGTTAAAATGGCCGTCCTGGGTGCGAGCGAGTTTGATAAATAGCTTTTTTAGTAGAACCGAGCTTCCAGTAAATTTTTAACTCCAATTAGATTAAGCTTTTGACTCCAAGATAGATAGGGGGTGTTGTAGTGGCTGAAGTTCGTGTTAACGAAGGTGAGAGCATCGAGAGCGCACTTCGCCGTTTCAAAAGAAAGGTTCAGCAAGAAGATATTATCAAAGATATCAAGAAGCATACTTTCTATTTGAAACCAGGTGAACGCAAGCGCATCAAATCGGCTCTTGCTCGCAAGCGCAACCGCAAAAAAGTTCGCCGCGAGTACGATTAAGAAGTAGTGCAGAAAAGGCCACGTTTTGTGGCCTTTCTACTTTTTCTCTACAAAATTCTCCCAGTACTAAAACAATCTAAATTTCTTGCTCTCTGTACTTAAATGCTATACTTCTACAAACTCAAATAGCTTTCGTTGGATGCTTCGAACAGATCAGTAAAATTCGTTGATAATGGAGGAACACGCCAAAGCGTAGTGATAGAACCATGCAAAAATACGATCTTATTGTTATAGGTTCTGGCCCGGCAGGACAACGAGCAGCGATAAATGGAGCCAAGCTTGGCAAAAAGGTAGCCGTAATAGAAAAACGTGAAGTAGTAGGTGGAAGTTGTGTCAATACTGGAACTATTCCAAGTAAGACTATGCGTGAAGCTGTACTTCATCTATCTGGCTACCCTTACCAGAGCGTTTATGGAATGAACTATCGTGTTAAAGAGAAGATCACGATGTCTGACCTCTCTTTCAGAGTACAGCACGTGATAAAAACCGAAATAGACGTTACACAGGCACAACTTTCTCGTAATGAAGTAGAAGTCCTTGTAGGTTCGGCAAGCTTTATTGACCCCCACCATGTACGCTTGCAGAATGCCCGTGGACAGGTTTACGAACTCGAAGGGAATGTAATTGTTATAGCAACAGGGACAAAACCTGCCGAATCTCCCACTGTTCCACTCAACAACAAGACCATCATTAACAGTGACCATATATTTGACCTTCCATCTCTTCCAAAGACTCTTATAGTTGTTGGTGGTGGTGTTATAGGTGTTGAATATGCTTCAATGTTCTCGGCTCTTGGTGTTAGAGCTATTCTTATAGAAAAAAGGCCGAGACTACTCGAATTTGCTGATTCTGAGATTATAGAAGCTCTCTGCTACCACCTTCGTGACAACCGTGTAACTCTTAGGCTCAACGAAGAGGTAGCAAGCGTTGAAGAGATGTCTGATGGTTCAGTAGTAGCTAACCTTGAGAGCAACAAGAAGGTGGTAGGTGACGCGCTACTTTATGCTGTTGGTCGGCAAGGTAACGTTGAAGATCTTAATCTTGCTGCTGCAGGACTTGAAGCTGACAGCAGGGGTAGAATTCCTGTAGATAATCAATATAGAACTAAACAACCACACATCTTTGCTGTTGGCGATGTTATAGGTTTTCCAAGCCTTGCATCGGTCTCAATGGAGCAGGGAAGAATGGCTGTTGGGCACGCCTTTGGTGCACAAATGGTCTCTGATCCAGCCAACTACCCTTATGGTATCTACACCATTCCAGAGATCTCTTTTGTTGGTAAAACAGAGGAGCAATTGACCGATGAAGATGTGCCCTACGAAGTAGGACTTGCCTATTACAGAGAGATAGCACGAGGGCAGATCAGGGGTGATACGACAGGCAGACTAAAGATCATATTCCATCGGGAAACTAGAGAGATCCTTGGAGTACATATCATTGGTGAAGGTGCTTCAGAGCTTCTTCACATAGGCCAAGCTGTTATGATACTGAAAGGAAAAGTTGACTATTTCGTTAACACAGTATTTAACTATCCTACTCTTGCAGAATGCTACAAAGCAGCCGCGTTCAATGGCTTGAACAAATTGGCCAAAGTGCAACATTTAAAATAGCTAAAGTAAGGGGGCGTAAAATGGGTCACAGTGTCGGTGTTATAGCTTCAGACTATATAGCTGTTGGAAAAGTAGACAACAACTCTATACATGGAACGATACAGAAGATCCGTGAATCGGAGACCGACTCAGATTACGACTTTCTGGCGGAAATGCCTGCTGATGACATAATTACTCGTATAGGCGAGCAGATAGTTGTTGTTGCTGATGGTGAACAGATACCGGTTGTTGGGATAGGTTTTCCTGGAATAATTCGTGATGGCATTGTTCTTGATTCACCAAATTTGCAGCAGGTTAAAGGTAGGGATCTAGCTTCAGACATAGCTACTTATCTTGCTGGACAGGGTATAGATACACAAGTCTTTATATTCAATGATGCAGATGTATTGGCTGCAGGTGTTGCTGCCACTTATGGCTACTTGGATCGTGTGGTGAGGGGTTGGTATTTAGGTGTTGGGATAGGCTTTGGTCGTTATCCACAGTCTGATGGAGTTTGGGAAGGAGGACATTTTGTCGTTACACTCGACCCGAAAGAGCAGTTCTGCCAATGTGGAGGGCGTGGACATTTAGAAGGGATAATGGGCGTGAGAGCTATGAGGCTCCGTTTTATGGACATGGAGCCTGAAGAGGTTTTTGAGCAAGCGCGCTATGGCGACAAGAAATGCAGTGACTTTGTAAAACTTTGGCACAGAGCATTAGCAGCCGCTACAGCAACCAGTGTACATGTTGATGGTCCGGGAAAGTTCTTCATATTTGGGCCAAATGCGAGATTTGTGCAGGTAGGTTTGCTAGACCTCTATCTTCAAGAAATGGTGAAGATGAGTCCACTACAGGGAAGCCATTTTGAAGTAATAAAAGCCGAAGATGCGTTGGCAATAATAGGGGCTGCAATAAATGCTGAACAAGCCACCAGGCAGGTAGAATTTAAGAGAGAGCTTACGAGAAAAGTATATGATTAGCAAACAACTTCTTGAACTTCTTGCTTGTCCTGTTTGTAAGATCAGAGTTGAACTGACTGCAGATGGACAAGGACTCAAATGCTCAAACTGCCATCGGGTCTATCCGATATGCGACGATATACCTGTAATGCGCGTTGATGAAGCTTTGGTTCAAAATACGTAAGCGTGTTTGGAGATAGTTTGGTAGGATCTGTTTCTGATCTCAATCGTGTACTACTGATACGCTTGAGATCGATAGGCGACACAGTTCTAATGACTCCTTGCTTGACAGCATTAAAACGCTGGAAGCCAGAGCTTGAAGTGGATGTGTTGATAGAATCTCTATCTTCTCCTGTGCTAAAAGCACACCCAGAAATCTCTCATCTACATATCATCCCCAAGTCTACTACAAAGCTTGAAACAGTCAAAAATCGGTTAAAAATGGTTCTTCGGCTCAGGTCTCGCCGCTACGATGCTGTCTTCAATCTTCATGGAGGTACAACAGCAACCTTTATTGCTCGACTGACGGGTGCTCCTATCAGAGTTGGATATCAAAGTTCACAGTATTCGACACTTTTGTCTGTTCGTGCTCCATCTCCTGACCAGATATGGCAAAAAGAGCAGATACACGCTGTAGAGCAGCAG
>JAEUQL010000104.1:0-5350 GCA_016789295.1 Blastocatellia bacterium
CAATTCCACATTGGTTCGATTAAGACTTTTAAGTGGGTGACCTTGCACCGTAACTTCAGACGAGTTTTCAATTCCACATTGGTTCTATTAAGACCCATATCACTCACAAAAAGTAAATCTGAACCAACGCCGTTTCAATTCCACATTGGTTCGATTAAGACTCCAATTGCGCCCAATTTGAAGGAGTACATCTATGGTTTCAATTCCACATTGGTTCGATTAAGACGCTGAATAACAGTCAACGTGACGCTAGGGTCTTGCGAGTTTCAATTCCACATTGGTTCGATTAAGACAACACCTAGAACCCCTTTGCCTGACCAGTGATTTCAAGTTTCAATTCCACATTGGTTCGATTAAGACACAGTCAAGCAGAGTGTCCAGTTGTGCCCAATCTGAGTTTCAATTCCACATTGGTTCGATTAAGACCCCTATGCACGTAGCGTGCCAAAGACGCGGATTTTCGTTTCAATTCCACATTGGTTCGATTAAGACTATTGGGGTTAATAGCTATATTATTTTTCTCGCCGTGTTTCAATTCCACATTGGTTCGATTAAGACTCTTTAGCTCTTCTAATCCATGTACTCGTTTAACACTGTTTCAATTCCACATTGGTTCGATTAAGACGCGCAATATTTCCTCTATAGACTCTCTTTCACCAGGTTTCAATTCCACATTGGTTCGATTAAGACATCAGGAACCTACAAGGTAGAGGATAGGGAGTATATAGTTTCAATTCCACATTGGTTCGATTAAGACATAATATTATCTATGTGCTTATTTTCTAGTTGTTTGGTTTCAATTCCACATTGGTTCGATTAAGACTAAAAAAGGCGTATGCCGAATTTGGTAGCTGGCCATGTTTCAATTCCACATTGGTTCGATTAAGACCCCAGTTAAAAATAACTGTTAATGTTGATTTTTTCAAGGCATTTTTGTTAGTTTACTGACTTTTTTAGTAGGTAAGGATCGTCGAGTGGCAATAATGTAAAAAGTATGGGCGGGCGACGACTTCAGATAAAGCGTTATTTTGCAACATTTAGCAGCAAAGATTGAATTGTTTTAATCAACAAGCTGTCAAATATTTACCACAAAGGCAGTGGGTTGACGAGAAAAAGTCATCAAACTATTTCTATAAACTCTGTAACTACAATAGATTATCTGTTGTTGCCCTTTCACAACCGACCACTTCCTTTTTGAGCCATTGTTGTTGACGGGCTATATATAGTAGAACTGAGTCTGAGTTTCGATCCAGAATTTTTTCTAACCCAATTTTCACAGTTTCTATTTGTGCGTCTGTCAATTCACCTTCAAAAACGGAATTTTGTACCCAGTTTAAGTATCTTTTTAAATATTTGTGAACTTTATTGATCCGAGATACTTGAACATCATAAACTACTAATACGTACATCTGTGTATTCCTCATTTATTGTGATGAAGCATAGTGCTTTTTGATGCGTACAAATTCTAGTAAAACTTTACCACCAGGCGCGAAAACCGACATATGGCTCTACATTCAAAATATGTTTAACAAGCTTATAACATTCCAGACGTATTAGTCTTTCGTAACTCACTTTACGTTTTAAGCGTCGATGTTCGATAGTTGTTTGTAATCGTGTTTCCCATTCTCTCAACACTATTTTACGACCTGATGTTTTCAAGTAGCAACAATTTAGATCTTGCGCAAAATCTTTTTCGTTTAGCTGTTTAGTATTAAAAAGTTTGAAGATCAAGCGATCTGCCAAAATAGGCTTAAAGACTTCTGCTAAATCTAGTGCTAAAGAAAAGCGTCTATATCCTGGCTCGTGTAAAAAACTGATAGTTGGATCCAGTTGAGTTCTATAAATCTGTGTCAAAGTTGTTGCATAAACTAAACCATTTGCAAAAGAGATCAATGTATTGACCATATTATCTGGAGGTTGTTTAACACGTCTTTCAAAATCCACGTTATTACGCATAATTGGTTGAAAAGATTTGTAATAAATAGCCCGTGCACGACCTTCACAACCCATTAGTTCATCAATATTTTTAGCTTGTGATGAATTTGAAAGCTCAGATTCAATAGACTTAATTAAAGATGTGAGTTCAATTCCACGAGAGTTATAGTATGCTAGATTGCGTAAGATATTACTCAATCCTGACTGAACAAATTCTTTAGCTATTATTAACCGTAGTTTGCGAATTGTATAGTGCCGTACTTGTTTAACCAAGACATAGCCAGCTTGTAAGTGTTCACGTGGATAATAAGTACCAGAATAATAGCCATAATAGTTAAAAAAATGTATAGGAATTTTATGTTGAGAAAGAAAGTTTAGAACCCTGGCATTTAGATCTAGCTCTCGAAAAACCCATAGAGTATCAACATCTTCTATTGGTATCACTCTACGCTCACTGACTCTTACAGGAGCCTTATATTCATCATCATTAGTATTCCCTACATTGTCCAAGTCTGCTGTTGAAGATAGCTGTCCGAGTCCATCACTTGCTATTAAGTCATCTAGAGTACATAGTTCTGTATTGGGCAAGATGTTTGTAGAATCAAGGAGGTTATTTTCTTCTTCTTTGTTTGTAAGTTCAAATAGTAAAGTATTGTCTTTGCGTGACAAGCGACCAGAGCGTGTAAGGTAGTAATGTCTTGACATTTATGATTCTCCATAAGCTGTGCGTGTTAAATATTTATCCCCAACAGAGTTCGGCATAACTACAAGAGCGGCATATATTCATGAAGTTGACTTTTGGTGGGGTTGAGCTACGAATAATACTTTCCATATCTATCAAAGTATGTTTAAGTTTGTCTTCAAGTTCTGGTGTCAATTGGACAAGCTTGGTTTGTCGTAGTTTTGGGTAGTCTAACTTACCTTGCAATAAAGTGACACCTTTCTTTTTTAGAAAGTACAGATAATAAGCAAGTTGCATTTCATGGGCATTTTCCATTTTGTCTGAGAGTTTAACTTCATGAATTAGACCATCTTCACGCCAATCAAGAACTATTTTGTCATCAATGTTGATCTCTTTCTTTTCGCGTTCATAGCTTTCTTGGTGAACCAATTTCCCAAGCTTTACAAGGTCACTTTCATGTTCCATTTTTACACCGTGTGAAAAGAGCCACAGCTTTTTTTTACAGACAAAATAGTACCCAATTTCTGTACCAGTAAAGTTTGTAAGATCCATTTTAATTACTCCACATACCACAGTTTTCTAACCTAGATAAAGCAACCACCGGTCTCAAGTAAAATACCTATTTCAAAAGAATAGCTTTCTGCATCTGCCAACTTATGAATACCCATAATTTCAGCACTGCATTGTGGAGTATGCCTTCCTTTGGTCAAGCGAAACTGTACAATATCAGCAGACATGAGCCTTAGATGGTTTTCAATAGCAATCCTTCTATTCTTCATACTGGCAAAATCTCTGCTACTTTTAGTGTTTGCCAGCAGGCTAAGTTGTTCAAATCTATAGTCATTAAAACCTTGTGGAATAAAATATCTATACTCTTCACCAAAATCTTTCTCATCAATCAGCTTAAATTTACCTATAGTATCAAATTCCATCCTGCTTATATGCTCAACCATATAAAGAGTTTCTTGATATTGCTGATGCTCACCAATCGTCAAGCTATCACCTATAAACTTAAAATATTTTTCCTGAAGACCTTTAACTTCTAGTTCTGTCAGAGTAGAAGGTATACTATCTTTGCTAAAATCTAGCAATATCTTGTCTTTACCTCTATAGATGAAGTTAGCTGAGAGATGTCCACTGTCTGGATTTCTTACGGCTATAAGGTAGACATTTCCTGTTTTAAGGTTACCATTCCGGTTACAACGTCCAGAAGACTGAATCAAATTTGGTAGTGGACATAGGTCACGATATAAAACAGGAAAGTCTATATCTACTCCGGCTTCAATAAGTTGAGTTGAAATAAGAATCACCAATTCTCTGTTTTTAAGTCTCTGCTGACAATAAGCCAGTTTTTTACGTCTGTCATTGAGAGTGAAATGGGTATTAAGAAGAATAATCTCATCACTACTGTAAAAACTTCCTAGCCTATTGTAGAGCTGTTTAGTATCATCAATGGTATTTAGAATGACTAAACATGTCTGGTTACGATGACGAATTTTTTGAGCAAGTTCTTCAATATTTGATATATCTTCTTCTCTTGTAATACAGTATCGGTTAAAAACCTCTTTTTCGTAATAGCTATTACTGAGAAGTTCCGTTGGACGCTTGTAAGAAGTGAAGAGATTTTCTGGTTTTTGGCAGTCAAGCCTATTTTTCAAGTGGTCTTTTGTTACTATTTCTAGATATGGCATAGTGGCCGTTGATACAATGGCGTAGCTATCAAAATGTCTACAAAACTCGTCTAGTAAAGCAACAAAAAAAGTATATAGGCGTGGTGGTAATGCTTGTATCTCATCCAGCAGTATTAGTGTGCGCGAAAAGTTTGGAAGACGAAGCAATGCAGCATTCCTGTTACTGACCATAGTTTCAAATAGCTGTACAAATGTTGTAATAATAAAAGGGTGATCAAACGTTTCTGATGAAAAATTTTCGCGCAACAATTCAGCTAGTATTTCCTCTCTCTGATCTGACTCAAGCTCTTTTTGTAGTCTTTCAATATTCTTATTTTCAGAACGGGAGTCAATTCTCAAAACTGGTGTGTCATCCTTGAATTTACCAGCTTCAAAATCTTGGAAATCATTAAATATATTTTTGCATATCTCTTCAACTTGTTCTGTAATAGAGAGAAAAGGTAGTGAGTAAATAATGCTAAGATGTGGTTGTCTTGATAATATTTCTTGAGCCAATGACAATAACATTAAAGTCTTACCAGCACCTGTTGGTGCAGACAAGGTAAAAACTCTGTCTCCAGAATTTAATGCATGCTGTAAATTTTTAATTGCATCTTTACGCATTTTTGTTCTCACCTGATTCAATTCAGAGTTAAGATTATTCTGTTCTGCTTCAAGCTCTATCTTGTTCAATGTTTTAGAAAGCCTCAAAACGAAGTTTGACTTAAAGTAATCTTTTAGTTCCTGTCGTTTGTAAATTTCATTGTCACCAGCATCTCTTTTATCTGCTTCAAGTAAACAAGCAAAGCCAAATTGTGTTTCCAGGAAAATATCAATAGCTCTTTTTTTGGGTTGGATCATTGCAAGAGAGCAGTTTAGAACCTGCTCTTGTAATCTAGTGTCAGATTCAAGAGAGAATTCTGTGTGATTCTCAAAACCAGGAATCAGACGTAAAAAATCTGATATCGGTAAACTATTATTATTAGACAAGAATCTTTTAAGCCTCTCTGATTCTTCTGTTTTGAAAATTTCCTTTTCGAGATCTGGTAAATCACCATGGTGT
>JAEUQL010000104.1:5360-9661 GCA_016789295.1 Blastocatellia bacterium
TCTGGCAACTAATGCTGCTACCTGAATCAACTGGAGTTTATATTCGTCACCAAACCATTCTTTTAGTTTTGTTTCATTTTTCCTAACAAAACAGAACCAAGCAAATGATGAAAGATAGGCATGACTTGAGTACCCTACAGTTTTGATACCTTGCAGTTTATTCTGAAAATTTGGATTGATCTTGCCCAAATCGTGAAAAAGAGCAGCGATTTGGGCAATTTTAAGATCTGATTCTGTAGGTAATCCTTGAGTACGTCTTAATACCTTTTCAGCAACGCCTTGCAAATGGTTCTGTAAGTACTTCGATGGATGCGAAAGAAACATTTTTTCTAGATTAGTACCCATTGACTCTCATCCGTAAACTTAAAATACTCGCCTTCAGCAGAAACAATTGCGCCTTCTGATGGATATATCACACGCACATATTTATCTGGCAAATTCCAGAAATTGCTATTCTGAAATGTTGGAATACGTTCTACCTGCAGTCTAAAGCCTTCCAAAAACTTCTCCTTATTAAGTTGATGCTTATTGGTTACAAAAGACTGTGTGGTAAAGTCACCTTTTTGTGGGTGAAAGTCACCAGATGAAACAAAACTCAACTCTGCTGGACAGTTATGCAATCCTAGAACAGGAGTAAAATAGGCTTGATGGTTTTGAACAGCCACCTGAAAATCATCAAAAAACCTGTAGGAACGATCACTTTTTAGAGCAAGGGCAATCCTATTATGTGGGTTTTTCAAAAACTCCATCTGCTTTGGAGCTTTCTGAAAAAAGTCTACCACATAGCGCAAAGTGAATGCCCATGACTCTTTCTTTACAGCATTCTTCACACAAACACTGTAGAGCAAATCTTCACAGAGTTGAGGAAACAGCTCGCACATTGCTTTACGATCAATGCCCAATACTGCACCAATCATACCTATCAATGCTGTTTTTGTGATAAAGTCATGTGTCAAAGGGTTGTTATTTGTTTCAGGTTTGCGATAGTGCGCCCAGTTGCCTTTGATATCAAACAGAAAGCCTTTCATAGATCCATCTCAACGAACTTTGGTAAGCTGATTAATTCATTTCGTAGCTCTGTCTTTTCTGTGTAGAAGTTGATGTTAGAGACGATGTCCCTACTTGCCGCTTCTTTTAATGCAGAAAGATCCAAGCTATAGTCATTACTACTACGAATCTGCTCATCCTGCTTTTTTGTTTCTAATTTAATCAACCGGTCAACACCATAAAGCTTCTTTATTGAACTGGAGTAAACAATTTGTAGAAGCAGTAGAGCATTCTGGTTCGATTTTGTGCGCGTGTTTGCATTATTGATACTTGCCCAGAGTGCTTGAAACATTAGCTTGATATCATCCTCTTTCAAGCCTGTATGGCGTGCCGAGTAAGGATTTATCCATCCGTGAATCTGATTGAGAGAGTATGGCACTATTGTTGTCGTGCCTATCGCTCCTCGTGATTTATCCTCACTTGAAGAAAAAACAGAGGTATTTTGATGAATTCTCAGGTCTACTTTATTGAGTGATGGATTGAGCAGAGCAAACTGTACTGCACCAGTGATGTTGACGGCATCACCTTCTTCTGTTGAAATACCACCAAAAAGTCGCACATCAATACATTTCTGCATGATTTTTACCGCATCATATTCAGGCTTACCCTTTTTACCATCTCGCAAAACTTCTGGATGATCTTTATACTTAGTTTTTAAGCTCAACATACGTAGAGCGGCTCCAGAGCCAGTTACTTTCTTGTCAGATTCTGTAGCCAATGCACTTTTGTCATTGACAACAAAAATATCCACACCTCTCTCAACAAAATAGTCTCTGATAAATCGCTTTATGCGAACATCACTAACTAGGACTTTCTTTGTCTCATCATCATAGCGTTGTTCCCCTGTAAAAGGGTCTCCATTGGGAACAGAATAAGTGCTTTCATAAAGAAACAAGATTTCAGACTTCTGAACAGGTAGGTTCTCATTACTCATAAATTTATTCTCCATTGTTTGTGCTTGATTCTAACTTATTACTTTCTTTTGAAAAGGTATCTATTTTTGCAAAATAGCCTTCAAAAAAACCAAAAGCACAGTAATTACGTTGATAATCTTCTTCGTTCACTTGACTTAAGAGCTTTGCAAGCTCAATAAATTTACCTTTTAAGCTTGGGTAAGCTTTTTCATGAATAGCCAGTTTTTCATTGATAAAGTTTGAGAAAGTTATTAACCCTTGTTTATCGGCAATGCGACGTGATAACAGGCCAACATAGTTCTTCTCAAAAGACTTTATTTCCCAAGAAACGGGTTGTGCTAACTCTCCAAGTAATTTACCTATCTTGTAGCTATTTGACTCAATCATATTTTCCATTTCTTTATCTCCATCTTTTCGCAAGCAAGTCAGAAACTCATAATCAAATTTGAGATGATCAAATTTGAGTAAGTTGTAGTTTTCATTTTCATTTCGAATGTTATATTCAGTCTTTTCAATGAATGTAGGAAGTAAGAGATCGTCTTTTTGGTAAGTGTCCGAGTAGATCTGTGGTAGAACTTTCAGGAGGTGGCTTTGATACTTCTTCTTGTCCGATGTTACATCACCAAGAATATTTAAAAATGAACGCCTCACATCTAATGGTTTAAGCTCTTTCTTACTCTGAATGAGAGCTTGACGTTTGTCTTCAACATCTAATGATACGTTTAATATCTTTTTTGCTACGCTACTTAGAAGGCTTTTCTCTAAAGCCGCAAGTTCTATCATGTCTACATCTGGTGAAGAAACACCTCCTGCCTTGCTGAAAATGAAATCGAATGAGGTTATATTTTCTCCTGTTTCAAATAGAGCTGTTGGAAATAAACTATCCATAGAGTTAATCCACTCATTTCTTGTATTCACAATAGATAGTTTATTTTCTTTTCTTATTTGTTCTTTTACCTGTGCTGTGTTTGATTTCTTGCTGTCTTTATCAAAAAACTCTTCTATCTGCTTGGCTCTCAACTCTTGTCCTCTAGGAAGGATGATGATCTTTATATCACGCTCAGATAAAATAGCTTTTGTTGAGTAGTTGATTGCGTAAAGCAGATCCATAACTTCATCCCTATTTTCAAAAGTCTTTACTTTGTACATACTATCCTCACTAAATCCAGGAAAAGGAAGGTTCTTTTCAGGCGAGGCAATTGTTTTGTACAAACTTTTGCGCAGAACAATCTTGTTATCTTGTTCTCTAATGAATTCGCTTAATAGCTTTCTATTTATTGCTTCTAGTTCATCTGTAAACTCATACCAATGTTTACCCAAAAAATCGAAATGTAGAAAACAGAGCTTTTCATTGCCTTCTTGCTTCAGAAAGCTCTCTATCAAATCTCTGTTAGAAACAAATGAGTTTCTAAAAAGATCTATTTTGGTATCCATAAAAGCTTTTGCATCTTCACTTCCTCTAACAAATGAGCTTAAGCCAAAAGCATTCTTTATGGCAGGATTATCCATTCGATAGTAACCTTGCTCCTTACCTTTTATCACACCATAGAGTATATCGCCCCATATGTATTTCATTAGTGTATCTGCTTCAGAAGATCTATAAGTGAGATAAAAAAGTTCATATTTAATAAAATCTTCATCATTTATTGGTGAGATATTTTCAATTTCAAAGCTGAAATCTTCCCTAACCGGAATAGAAAAGTAGGATACAGGAGTTTTCTTTTCACTCTGTGGGGCACGTTTTATATACCTGTGGTGGTGCAGTCGTTTTGATTGGCGTAAAACTTTTCCAATTTGCAGCAATGTTTCTAGCATAATATAACTCCTATATGTTCATATCTTGAATCTACATGCAATGTTCTGCCATTCCAAAGCCCATTGAATTTCTCGCACCAAAGCCCGTTTCATAACCAAGCTTGATCAACTCTGTGCTTCCTTCAACCTTGAAAGGTGCAAGCCAACCACGTACTTTAATTCCATGAATATCTATAAGAGCAGAACTACGATGGCCTTTGCTATTTTGTAGATCTATGTAATCGTTATCCCAAGTCCATTTTAATTTTGTCTCTTTAGGAAGATTCCCATAAAGAGCCTGATATTTACGTAAAAGGTTACGTTGGATTACTTCCGACCAGTCCTCATCAGTTGACAAGAATTTAACTTGTCCAAAGTCATCGCGCACAGATTCAGTTATTGCAGACATAGCACGAAATTTCATACTTGGCTTAAAAGTTGGAGAAGCAACTATTTCTGCTTTTTGCAAGACAAATCTAGCCCCAGCAATCTCTAAGACTTCCTGCTGAAACAGGCCATTAACAAAATGCTCAATAAATTCTTTGA
>JAEUQL010000105.1:0-4392 GCA_016789295.1 Blastocatellia bacterium
GACCAGATCATAGGTTTCAGTTGGGTAGTCGGTCACAGTAGCTTGTTTAAGCTCTAAACTCTTTTCCAGACCATTGAGTTCTAACATGAGATGTGCGTATTCTACTATATCGGATGATATGTCAAAAGCTTCTACTCTGGATTCGGGTAGCAGTTTTTGAGCTACTATTGCAAGAATCCCGCTACCAGTTCCTATATCAAGTAGCTGTCTGCCTTGCCAATTTTTCTCTATTAGTTCGATCATCAGCAGAGTAGTCTGATGTTCTCTTCCAAAAGAGATACTTGGGTCGATGATAACTATTTTCCTGTTGTGAAATTCTGGATTCTGCTCAACTTCATCTCTTTGCCAAGAACAAGCAATAACAAATTGTGAACCTGCAAGAAAAGCTTTTCTATCAAATGATAGATGTAGGCAGTCTAGATTCAGGTCGTTTAGTAAAACATTCTGCTTCCATTGGTTTGCGCTTTGAGCCAATCGCTCTGGTGTAAATTCTTCAGGGTTGACATTATAAGCCTTGTAAAGGCTTTCAATAGCTGCTTTTATATCTGACATAAATATAGTTAAAGCACGGAAGGTCTGCTACTTAAAACCTAGAACTAGGCTCCATTAAAGAATTTGAGAACTTAGATCTAAGTAGAAGCAATATTAAATGAAGTTTTAGTTGTTGTGCAACAGAATATATCTATAAAATGGCCAATTTTTAAGTGCTGAGTGGAATTGACAGAATTTAGTTGATTACTCTAGTTTCAAGGGCGTATTTTGGTTGAGGTACAGATGGAACTTAATGGAAAAGTGGCTTTGGTGACTGGTGGAGCTTTGCGTCTGGGTCGCGCTATTGCGCTAGCTTTGGCCAAAGAAGGAGTTTTTGTAGTGGTTCACTACAATAGATCCGAAGCTGCTGCTTTAGAGACTGCTGCTCAGGTAAAATCTTTGGGTGTTGGCTCAAAGGCTATCAGAGCAGACCTTCGGTCAAAGATGCAGATAGATGAACTGGTAAGACTATCTTTAGAAGAATTTTCAAGAGTTGATATTCTTGTCAACAATGCTGCTATATACTACAAAACACCTGTTGAAGAGTTTATGGTCAAACAGTGGGACGAGATCATGGATGTAAATCTTCGTGCACCAGTACTGTGTGCAATAGAGTTTGGTAGAAGAATGAAAGAGCAGGGTTTTGGAAAGATTATAAATATAGCCGACTGGTCAGCCGAAAGACCTTATGCAGACTACTTATCTTATTGCGTTTCAAAAGCGGCTTTGATAGCTGCTACAAAGAGTCTGGCAAAAGCTCTTGCTCCTGAAGTTCAGGTGAATGCTATTTCACCTGGGGCAGTTTTAATGGCCGAAGAGTGTACAGAAGAGAGCCGACGTTTGGCAGCAGAGCACACTCTGACAAAGCATCTTGGAGATCCTTCAGATGTTGCAAAAGCTGTAGTGTTTTTGGCTTCTAGCTCTGATTTTATAACAGGAACTAACATAGTCATAGATGGTGGTCGCCTCATCTATGGCATTTGAAAAGAGGAGAGTTGTTGATGTTTCAAGTTACTAAAGAGATAAATTTCTGTTATGGACATCGTCTACGCGATTATCCAAAAAAGTGCAAGCATCTACACGGCCACAATGGTTTAGTCGAAATCACACTAGTCTCTGAAAAACTCGACTACAGAGGGATGGTAGTAGATTTTGAAGATATCAAAGATGGTGTGCAGACCTGGATTATGGCTGAACTCGATCATAAGCTGCTGCTGAGAAAAGACGATCCTTTAATACCAGTTCTAAAGGATATGAACGAGGCTTTCTACATAATGGACGACAATCCAACAGCAGAAAATATTGCAAAACTTATCTACGAATACACCAAATCGACAGGGCTTCCAGTTGTATCTGTCAAACTTTGGGAGACTCCAACCTCTTTTGCTGTCTATACAGACAGAGAATAAGATGGGGTAGGCATCTACCCCTACATCTCTTACCATAACCTCTGGATGTGGCTATAATAGAGCTTATTCTCTTCTAATTGAGGAAAAAGATGTATCGTATTGTTTGGATTTTGATTCTATTAGTTTTACCTTCTACACTCTTAGCAACACCTATTCAAGAAAAACAGGAAAAGAAAAAAGAGAAGAAAGAGAAAAAAGAGAAGAAAGAAAGTAAAGAAAGTAAAGAAGATAGGGAAGAGCCTCCACACCCTCTAGTTTCACAGATCGAGCTTGCTATCTCACTCAATCAGTTAATAGAACCTCCTGGCAACTCTGCTTTTGACCTCTTTCAGGTTTTGAAGACCAATGTTGCTTCTGAACCAATGATTAAGCAGTTGAAGGAGACTCTTTTTGCACGTCTAGGTGAAGTTGCTTCTGAACCCCTCAAACTTTATGCCCAAGGCGCAAATCGCACTTTTACCCGTGATGACTGGTCAACGGGATTGAGATATGCAGAACGCGCACGCCAACTCAATGGTGATAGCAAAGAGATAAAACTGCTAGACGCTTTCTACAAAGGGATGCTAGCACTTGCTGATAAAGAACCAGCTAAAGCAGAAAAACTCTTTCGTCAAGGTTTGAAAATAGACGATAAAGCAAGCTTTCTCTATAATGGCCTTGGTCGTGCTC
Source organism: Blastocatellia bacterium (assembly GCA_016789295.1). Lineage (GTDB taxonomy): Bacteria > Acidobacteriota > Blastocatellia > Chloracidobacteriales > JADJPF01 > JAEUQL01. The sequence goes on from JAEUQL010000105.1 coordinate 2,610, forward strand.
TTTCAGACCAGCAACAGGATAGAGAATCGTTAAAAGCCTATGAGAAGGCTATAGAGTTTGATCCACAATGGACGTACCCGCAGGTCAATGCTGCAATTAAGTATCAGAAGCTTGGAGATCTAGAAAAAGCTCGTCAGTTAGCACTCTCTGCTCTGGAGTCCAGTTTAGGTGACATCGAAGCACATTCTGTTCTTGCTTCTATATATGAGAGCAAGGGTGAGTATGATGATGCAGTTAGGGAGTATAAACAATATGTAATAGCACAGCGTCCAAATTCTCCTTACGACTATTACATACTAGGAAGGTATATGCTTCAGCAAGGCGATTACATTGGAGCAGAACAGGCACTTGATGCTTCCATAAGACTCAATCCAAAAGACCCACGCCCACGCCTTCTTCTAGGTGTTGTCTTAGAGAAACGGGCAAAAGCTCTCTACTCAACTGCAAAGCAGGAGATAGACGACGGTCTAAAAGGTTCCCCTAATGATTACAATGCTCAACTTACGCTTGCTCTTGCAGCTAGCGAAAAAGACTCCAGAATAGAGCTTATAGATAGTTACCGAGCAGCATTAAAAATCGAGCCTTGGCAAGACTTGTTAAGGCTGAAGTTGGCAAGAGTTCTTGTAGAAGAGAATAGAGCTTCGGAAGCTATAGAAGAGTACAGTTTTCTAATAAAGAAAGACTCTTCAAGAAAAGAACTTCTCAACGAAATTGGTGTAGCATTCAAAAGATCTGGAAAGACCAGAGAAGCTATGAACTCTTATAGAAAAGCTGTAGAGATCGACAGCCGTTATGTTGATGCCCGCTATAACCTTGCTCTTGTCTATAAAGAGATGGGACAGCTTGCAGCCGCAGAGGCTGAGTGCAAACAGATACTTTCTATAGACCCTAACCACTTGGAAGCTTCTGGAATGCTTAAAGAGATAGAAAGTCAGAAAGAGTTGAAGAATAAAGAAGCAGAGACCAAAGAAGCAGAGAGTTCAGGTTCTTAATATTTCTATAAAGGAGATGAGGATGAGCAAAAGTGTATGGGAAGAGAAGGACAGTATCAAACTCTTTCGACAACTGATAGCACACGAAGAATGGAATATAGCTGTAGTATCTGATGAAGACGTTGATGATGATGAGATGCCTTCAATACTTTTTGAAGAAGATGATAAAGGAAAGAAGTCTATAAGCATCTTTTCAAAAGAGAAGAAAAATGATGAAGAGATAAATTTTCTAAAACTCAAAGGTGAAACACTCTTCAAGTTCGATTTTTCTGGCATAGACTACATCTATGTAGATCCTGAAAGTGAGTCTTCTGTAAGAATCAGCCAAGATATGTTTAATGCGCTTGGTTCAGTAGCAGAGGCTGTAGAAGTTGAGCAGTGCCTAGAAAAAGTTCACCAAGGTGATGAATCGGAAGAGATCCTGGAAATAATTAGAGATCATCAAGAGTATTACATTGGTATAGTCCAAGTTGACAAAGACAGTTATAGCTTGACAGGGCCAGCAGACGAAAAGAAGAAAGATTTTGTAGCCGTATTTACCTGCTTTGACTGCTTTGAAACTTATGGAAAATGGTTTGAAAAGAGTAACAAAGAGCAAGAGTTACTGATGACTATAATGAATGGACAGCAACTGTTTGAAAATCTCTCCAAAATGGCTATAGAAGGCATCATCTTTAACTGTTTAGGGCCAGTAAAATCTTTGGAGTTTCCAAACAGTTTCATCAAAATGCTCAAAGCTTAAAGAATGAGCCTACAAGTACCTTTGGAGTAGGTGCTTGTAGGCTAGTTGT
>JAEUQL010000105.1:4402-9653 GCA_016789295.1 Blastocatellia bacterium
TTGAGAATAGAATCTATCTCTTTACGGCAGTCTTGCAGGTGGGCAACAGTCATCTGATCCTTGGTCTTCACCATAGCTGCTTCTATCTTCTTTGCTAGCCTCTGTAGTGACATTCTGGCTACAGCACGAAAATCTGAAGGTCTTATCTGATAAGTTGCTATCTGAAGAAATTCGCTTGTTTCACCTGTTCTTGGAGTCGCTGGAGCCTCCATCCGCTTCATAAGCTCTTTGATATGCCCGATGTACATTCTTTGGAGGTTGCGGCGGTAGATATCTACTGATGGAGAGCTTTCATCAAGCTCTTTCCAAAGACCTTTTTGAAGGTCAGAGATTAAATCCATAGTTGTATAGGAATTCTTTGCATCTACTACTTCTGCGTCTTCGAGCAGTTTCAGCCTTGTTCCGCTAACAAGTGATTCCAAAATATTTCTCTGCTGATTCATTATCTGATCGGCTACTGCAAAGTATTTGATACGATTGATGATCGCAGGCTGCACCATCTTTTTTGGTGTAGCAAAAGCGTGCTCAAGCAGAAACTGTACAGCTTGTGCCTGCTTCTCTTTTGGTATGCGTGTAAACTGCTCTCCGCCTCGCTTGCCGTTGTGCCGCTCTTCAACTACTCCACCAACCAACTTTACCACTGAACCTAACCAACCTTGGCGGATTCTGAGCATTGCATTGTAAGTGCTTTCAAGCAGTTCATAGTCTTCGCCAGGCTGTGTTGCGGCTGGAACTAGCAGGTCTGCAACACGATCCATGTTCTTCAACCCCAAAGCTGTAGATTCTATTGGGTCGGAGCCAAGATTTTCTGTCTTGATCATTGGATCTACTAGTGATGGGCCATCTTCGCCGCCAAACCTTAACCAAGGCTCATCAATCTGACGCGATGCCATTTTGTCGAGAATAGGTTTCTCATCTTCTGCGGATTTTGCACCAAGAGGTTTATAGCCCCATTCGATTGCAAAAAGATCATAAGGCCCCATCTTTGGAAATAGCTTCTTTACTCCATCTTCTGGCTGTGCAACATAGTTCATTCTTCCATAAGACATTATCGATGGAGTTGTACCATGCTTGTCTGTAAATGCTGGATCTCGCAACTGCTCAACCGTGTAGCCAGATGTTGCTTTGTGGTTGTGTCTCAAGCCCAAAGTGTGACCAACTTCGTGTGCGGCTACATAACGCATAATTTCCCCTATGAGAGGTTCTGGCAAAGGAAGCTTTTGTGCTCGTGTGTCTAGTGGTGAGCAGAGCACAAAATACCAGTTCTCGGCCAACTTCAAAACATCGTGCCAGAAGATTATATGTGCAGATATTATCTCTCCGCTTCGTGGATCTATCACGCTTGGCCCCGAAGCGTTCTGCACCTTTGCTGCTGCCCAACGAATAACCGAGTAGCGAGCATCTTCCGGATCCCAGTTTGGATCTTCTTGGACGCTAGGAGCATCTTTAGCAATAATTGCATTCTTAAAACCTGCTGCTTCAAAAGCTTGTTGCCAATCTTCTATCCCTTTCTTTATAAATGGTCGCCATTTGTCTGGAACTTCACGGCTCACATAGTAGACAATTGGCTTAACTGGCTCAGAAAGAACTGCATTCGGATCTTTCTTCTCTAATCTATATCTTCTAATAAATTGTAAAGTCTCGGCTTCGTTACTGTTGCCACTGTAGTCTTCAAAGGTCTTGGCAAAATAGCCAACGCGAGGATCGGAATAACGCCCTTGCATAGGCTCTTCAGGGAGCATCACCATACTGTAATGAACAAGTATAGAAATACTTCTAATGTTGCCAGGGATTGGTGTTGGTGGAGGAACTTGCGGAGTGGGATTGGGATTTGGAGGTGCTCCTAAGTTGTATGTGAGCATCGAACGTATTTCAAGATTGGTTGGGAAAGATTTTACTTCTTCGACAAAAGACCTTGTTGCGTCTACTGTTACAAGACCGGGTAGTCGCAAGGTGGCAAGAAACGGTTGCGCAGAAAAGTCTGGCGCATCACTTGTCAATAGTTTGCTTACTTCAATTACTGCTGACTTGTTCTCTCCTTCGGTCTCTACATCGAAAGTCATCACTATAGGAGCCAAAGAAGCGGCTTCAACAGAGAGTTTTACTGAATCTTTATCATCGCTGCGTTTGTCGAAAGAGACTGTTCTGAGCATTATCTTGTTGTTTCGACGCTCCCAACGTACTACTCGGTTTCCAATTTGAAAGCCTCCATACTGTATGCCTGCAGGTGCTTTGGCTACTTCTGTTGTCCAAAGCATTACACGGTTGAGAGCATTCTGTGGAATCTCATAATAGGTCTTTTCACCAACACGATGAATGGTAAATAGACCAGGGTAGGACTTTGCTTCGGAGTTGATAACAGTCTTGTAGTCTTTAAGTGCACCCGGTTTGGGCTGTTTTGCCTGTGCTGTTTCACTTGTTTGCTGTGCTGCTGCAGGTGTTTCAGTAGCCTGTCCAAATGCAACCATTGTGGAGATAGACAGGTGAACTGCTATGGAAAGGACTAATAAAAATCTCTTCATATTTCTATAGGTCTCCTTAACTCTTTTGCCTATGGCTAATTAGAAACAAGCTTGTTCAAGCCCGTTCTATCTTCTGAAACTACTTCTGAGTCTGTTCAGAAAAATATCTTTTGTTGGGTTTTGTAAACTTGAAACCAGAAAGTGTAGCAACTTTTATGAAGACTCTTGCAGAGGTGCAGAGATTAAATTGCGCCACTTTATACATTCGTCAAGTCTACTACGCACAAAAAGCGGTCTGCAGTTCATTAAAAAATAGCTCTATAGTCCAATCAATGAAAAATTTCTTACAGCAAAGGTTGGTTGAGTAGATATTTTTAATTTTTTACAAGTCTTGCGCGAGAAAGCCCAGATGTTTAGTATTGGTGGGGCTGAGTCTTTCCAACTACTTAGTCCTTTTAGAAATAGTTCTATAAAGGATTTTGTCAAAAGTGCATCAACAGACAAGGAACTGTTTAAGAATTGTTGACAAAACCGGAACGGAACTTACAACTTCTCCTCCAAACAAGCTTGGTGATCCTCTCAGTGCTATCGCTTTCCAAAATGACTTTGTTCAACATAACTGTTAACTATCAATCTCTTCTTTAAGCTTAGTTTTAACTCTTCTAGTTCTTTATCTCTTGAACCAAGCCAGAAGATCATCAACAGAGTTAAAGTCAAAGATAGCTTCAGCAAGAGACTCAAGACCATCAAGTTCTAACTTCTTAACACTTTCTTCTACTTCTGCTGGCACAGAACCGAATCTCTTATGCAACTGCTTCAAGATCACCTTCTGCTCACCTTCTTTTTTACCTTTTAGTTCACCTTGTTCAATACCTTGTTCAATACCTTTTAGTACCCAACGGTTGGCAACTTCCATAAACTCCTCCTTCAAACTTAGGTTTAGATGTTGTAGCTCTGTCTCAAACTCTTTCTCTTGCTCTTGTGTAAGCTTTGAGTATGTTTCTACAAAGTTTAATAGTAACTGGCTCTTGTTTGGATTGAGTTTCAATCCAAGGATTATCTTCGTACACTCTACCTTTACTCTAACTCTATCTTCTGCTGCTATCCCCATCTTCACCATCATTGCTGCTGCTAATGGATTGTCTGTCTTGAGATAATCTTTCCAGTTGAATCTGTTCAACTGTACCACTCTGTAGTTAAACTTCAAGACTTCTCTATCTGGAAAGTTTACTGTGTAGACTCCTTCGTGCTCTTTCTTTGGTGAATCGAACGAGAGAACTGCAATAGGATAGACTGGCAGCTTGTGCTTTTGATGAAACAGAGCGAAGTACCAGAACATTCTGCTTGGAAAGACTGCTCTGCTATCGTTCTGGTTATCGATGTGTATCAAGAAATAGACATCTTCGAACTTGAACTTGGCTTTAACCAGCAAGTCACAGGCATACTTGCTTCCATCAAAAGGGCTGGTAAAAGCCTCTTTGTCAAGGAATTCTATAGAATCTTTGTCGAGATATTTATCTACATCTGGAACAAATGCTTCTATGAACTCTATAAAGAAAGTCTTGAGTAGTTCTTTGAATATTGCATCATGGTTGATGGTTTCTTTCTTTTCTATTTCATCATTGTTCTTTTCTAGAGTCATCTGTTTAACTCCTTATTTATTTATATATTCTGTATAACTATATAAATGCAATTTCTTTAACTTTTTCTGATGAAATAGTCTCGATTGTGCAAAATCTTTCCTGATTGCAGAAAGAAAGGCCATTTTACACCTTCTTCTACTTCTGTTGGCACAGAACCAAATCTCTTATATCACCTTCTGCTCACCAGCTTGTACGCCTTCCTCTTTGCCTTTCTCCATAGCTCTTCTCTCAAAGCCAGTTATGTAAGATGACATAGTTTCTCCTTCTATCTTTTCAACTTCTTTTATGAACTGTTTGTAGGCTTCGGGAAAGAAGAACTCCATAGCTTCTTAATTTTGAAATTTAAGCTACCTTCATTATTGCAAGTGTTAAGTCGTCCTCTTGAGGCTGGTTTTGACACCAATCTTTTATAGACTGTACAATCTTCTCTTTTAACTGATCAGCCGGAAGCATTGCAGATTCTGCAATTATTTTTTGCAGCCGTTCCTCTCCAAACTCTTCACCAAAAGGAGAGAGTGCCTCAGTAACACCGTCTGTATAAGCCACAAGTATATCGCCTCGCTGCATCTCTATGCTCTCTTGTTCATACTTGCAGCCATCAAAAAGCCCTATTGCTAAACCACCATTCTTTAGAAGTATTGTGGATCTTGATTCAATAGTAGTTAGAAGAGAGCTTGTTGGTCTTCTAACAAGTGCGCTATCGATTGTTGCTGAGCCAGCAAGCAGGTTTGCGCTCCTAAACAGAATAGGAGGGTTATGGCCAGCATTTACATAAGTCAAAACCTTATGTTCTTCGTCAAACTGTGCATAAAAGAAGGTAGCATAGCTACTTGGTCCAGTTGAGCAGTGCAACAGCTTATTCATTGAAGCAACAAGCTCTGTAAGGCAGCCATTTACTGATGGAGCCTGACTTCTGAGAGAAGCTTGAACTATCGACATTAGAAGTGCAGCCGAGATACCTTTGCCTGCAACATCGGCTACTGCAATGCCTATCTTGCCGTTACCAAAAGAGAGAAAGTCGTAATAGTCCCCACCAACACCTCTTGCTGGATGGCAGACTCCAGCAAGTTCGAGAGTTGAGCTTTTTGGTATGGTTTGAGGAAACAGTCTTGCCTGCACCTCTTTTGCCATCTCTAATTCTTGTCT
>JAEUQL010000106.1 GCA_016789295.1 Blastocatellia bacterium
GTTTTGTCAGAAACATCATTGAGCTGTAACCTCCAGATAGTTTTTCAATTTATGCTCACTATGAGAGTTTGAATCGGAAGGTCAGAACACCTGATACTTTGACAGGTGTATTGTTCAGAAGAGTGGGCTTAAATTTCCACTTCAAAGCTGCTGCACGGGCAGCCTGCTGAAGAAGAGGATGGCCGCTCACTACACGGGCACCTGATACATCGCCATTTTCGCCTATGGTTATCTCTATAACCACATCACCTTCCACCCTAGCTGTTTTTGCAAGAGGTGGATAGTCAGGTTTAGGTTGGTCTAAGGCGATGCCACGTATAACACCTTCACTGCGTCTCACAATAGATGGTGGTGGCGGATCTGGTGCTGGGTCTGATGGTGGTGGTGGTGGCGGCGGCGGTGGTGGAACAGCAGGTCCTGTGCCTCCAACAACTCCTCCAACAACTCCTCCAACGACTCCTCCCATTACTCCACCTTCTACTCCACCTTCTACTCCTACATCATCAGAGCTACTCACAACTTCCTGCTTACTAACATTAGTTACCGGAGGAATTTCTTTAGGAACTTCTTTCACTGCAAAGTTAGTAGACAGAACCTGTTGCGTCTTCACAACTGTCTTAGGAGCAGAAGACGCTGGTGGTGGTGGTGGTGGCGGTGGTGGCGGTGGTGGTGCTACTAGAGTAAGCAAGCTCAATTGCTCATCCAGTTTGGCATCATAGAATAAGATACCGCCAACTATCACTCCTATTAAAGATACAATCCATATAGCTGCTGTCACCACAAAGTATCCTGTTCTATTCTTCTTTTTACCTGTGGTTGACTCTACCAGCGTTGTTTCAAACATATAGACTTATCCTCCCTTCGCTGCCGATGGGTCGAAGGTTGCTTGTAGGTCTTAAAATAGACTGCCGATTTTTAAGATTTTGCATGGAAACGAAAGCCGATAGGCAGTAAATTCAAAATAGCTCTCAAACCAACCAATCCTTACGTAACAATTGGCAAATAGCAAACACCTAAGAATAAGTTATTTCTAAGCTATTCCAAATAATCCTTATCGCTTGTATTGATTTAGTGTAGGCCAGCAACGCCGGAAGTCTACTACTTAGACTCTAATCAAGTCAAGTTTTTTTTGACTCTCTCTATTTGGTTTTACCGATGTATCAAGCTTTGTATGTAATGTTCTGTAGCAGAAAAAGAAAAAGGGGCATAATAGCCCCTTTTTCACACCACTTGAAAACATATTCAAGCTTTTGCTCTATCTTGCTCAGATCTATTCTTTGAAGACTTTTTACTACCACCAGAAGACTTTGGCGAACTCCCTTTTGACGCACCTCCACCAGCCATAGCCTGAGCCTGTGCTCCAGAATAATGCTTCCACCAAAGCATCACAGGAGTGGCTATAGCTATCGACGAGTAAGTCCCCACCAGAATTCCTATAAAGAGAGTCAGTGAAAAACCTCTAAGAACTGGCCCACCAAAAACTACTAGAGCTAGAACAGAAAGGAATGTAAGTCCAGACGTTATTACAGTTCTAGAAAGTGTCTGGTTGATTGCGTCATTTGAAATCTTATCTATATCTTCTTTACGGTGTATCTTCAACATCTCACGAATTCTGTCAAAGATAACTATAGTATCATTCATCGAATAACCGATCAGCGTCAAAAGGGCTGCTATGACATTTAAGCTGATCTCCCACCCAAATAGCGAAAAGAAGGCCAAAGTCACTATGACATCGTGGAAAGTAGCAATAACAGCACCAATACCATATATCCACTCAAAGCGAAAAGCTATGTAGACAAGCATTCCAGCCAAAGCAGCAAGCGTAACATAGATTGCACGGTTACGAAGCTCTTTTCCAACTTGTGGCCCAACTACTTCTGCATTCACTATGTTGAAATCACCAGCATAAAAGTTCTCTTTCAAGGCATCGCCAAGTTTTGGAGGCTGCCCTCCAAGAGGAACTTCAGAAACATCTCCAATAATTCCACTTCTCTGCTTATCTCGATAATCGATTATGTAGCGTGCAATCTTCTCATACTCACTGTTGGCTCCACTATCACCCATACTCTGGCGATATCCAAGTGGATCTCGACTTGAAAGTCTATCCTTTACCACTTCATAACCAGAATTGTTTATATCAACTTTGTTCTGACGCACGTCTGCTGGAATATCGCTGTAGAACTGATTGAGTGCATCCATGATTGCCCGCTTGTCAGCATCAATACCACCAGCTACATTCTCGTTTGAAAATGTCTGGGGCATCCTTATCAGAACCTCGTTCTTTGCAGGCTCACCTATCTGGCCACTAATAGGCTGAATGACAGATTTTGAAGAGTCTATGCCTCGCTTTGACAGTGCCGATCTGATTCTGGAGTCATCTGGAGTAGATTTGAACCTGACATTTACCAGAGTTCCTCCAGAAAAATCGATGCCAAGATTGAAGCCTTTGACAAAAAAAGCTATGACACCAGCAATGCTGAGGATCAAGGAGAAGGTTATAAATATCTTCTTCTTGCCTATGAAATCGTAGTTTGTATCCTTAAATATCTCTATCATCTCTATATCTCACATCCAGTCTTTTACAATCTTTGTCTGTACAACCTATATACTCAAATTTTCTGGCTTAGAACCACCTCGTCCCAACCAGTAACCAAACATAGTCTTTGAGACATAAACTGCGGTGAAAAGATTGGCAATAAGACCGGCTATCAGTGTTACAGCAAACCCGCGAATTGGGCCTGTTCCAAAAATGAATAGGAAGAAAGCAGAAACTATAGTCGTAACGTGGGTGTCTATAATTGTTAAAAATGCTTTATTGAAGCCTGCGTCAACGGCTGAGACAACCATCTTTCCAGTCCTTAACTCTTCCCTAACGCGCTCAAAAATAAGCACGTTCGAATCTACAGCCATACCTATTAGCAAGATAATACCTGCTATACCGGGTAGTGTAAGTGTTGCTTTGAAAAGAGCCAATGAAGCTACTAAGAGAAGCAGGTTGAGCATAAGAGCAATAATTGCATTTATACCCGAAAGTCTATAGTAGAAGACCATGAAGAGCATCACTAGCAGAAGACCTACTGCCGAAGCGACTACACCTTGCTTGATCGAGTCAGCACCCAAGGAAGGGCCTACAGTTCTCTCTTCAAGATAAATAACTTTTGCAGGAAGTGCGCCAGATCTAAGTATCAGTGCAAGATCTTCTGCAGATTCTTTAGAGAAATCACCTGTTATCTGTCCTCTGTCGCTTATCCTGTCTCTTATAGTTGGCCAAGACTTCACCTGTCCATTAAGTACAATACCTAGATATTTTCCTATATTTGCACTTGTCCAACTCTCGAATCTCTGTGCACCTGCTGGGTTGAGTGTGAAGTGTATTTCGTACTCTTCTGTTCCATACCTGGCAGGAACTGCCGTTGCGTCCCTCATATCCAGGCCAGTTATTATTGGTGTTCTTTCAACAACCATAAAACCCGTTCCTGCTGCAGAAGCATCCTGTTTAGAAGGTGAAACTGGTAGAACCTCTCCTGCTGGCCCTGCTGCAGCTTGTGCTGCTTCTCTAGTCGGGTAAGGAATGCCTTCACCTATGACAGCTTTGAGTTCAAGCTTTGATTCAGCTTTTACTGTCTCTTTAACACGTTCTGGGTTGTCTATGCCTGGTAACTGCAGTAGTATCTGGTAAGCCTTGTCAGGACCATGACGTTGTATTGTGGGTTCAGCGACACCAAAAGCATTTACACGGTTCTCTATTATCTCCATCGCCTGCTCTACTGCTTGTGAGCGCCTTTGATCAGCAGCAGCATTCTCCATTCTGAACGTCACAACTCCACCGCTTGCTTGTCCTACAGACCATTCAGGTCCAAGGTCGTTCTGTGCCTTGGCTCTGGCATCATCCGTTTTAGAAGGGTCGGAAAGTTCTATCTTGATCTCTCCGTTGCTAGGTGTAGTGACAGCCTTTACTGGAATTGAGGCTTTCTTGAGCGAATCATCAAGCTGCCTAACACCATTATCTGTCATCTGCTTGATAACATCGTCTACTTGAACCTGCATCACCAAGTGTGAACCACCTTTTAGGTCAAGTCCCAATTTGATATGAGAGGCCATGTTCTCTTTGATAGCCGACCACGAGGTGAAGTCTTTGAGCATCTGACCAGCAGTACGCTTTCGCCCTTGCTCATCTACTGTTCGGGGAAAGACGATGAGAATGAGACTCAGTAGGCTCACAACAAAAATAACTACTGCTCGCTGATAGAGATTCTTACGCATTCTTCTTTTCACTTTCCTTAGAAGATTTTTCTTGTTTTGGTGCTTCTTGAAGTGCCGAAATGGCATTTTTTGATATGTTTATCTTTACCGATTCTGCAATACGGATCTGAACTATCTGATCACTGGTCAATTCTGTGACAGTTCCGTAGATGCCACCTGTAGTAATGATCTTGTCTCCAATTTTTAGATTGCTCAGCATCTCTTGTAAAGCACGTTGGCGTGCTCGCTGAGGGCGAGCGATCATGAAGTGGTAGAAGATGAATATCATTATAAAGGGCGGAAGTATATCTAGAATGCCTAGTCCGCTGCCTTGAAGGAAAAAGATTGCCGGCGTGTCCATTGTTGTTATAAGGCAGAAAATTTTCAAATTTTTGCAGTCTACTTTTTTCTAATTTTTGAATTCTTCTTTTGAATTCTTCTGACGATCTCTTAGATGTTGCCAGATACCGTGATCTGCTCGCTAACTCTTTAACAAAAAATTCCTAATCCCTGGCTACTTGAGCTTACAAGCGGCTGATTAAGTAGGCTACTCAACCTCTCCACTCTTGAACTCATATAGGAAATTTTTGCGAAAATCGGCGAATGAACAAAGACGGATAGAATGCCTGATTTTCCTCATAGTGTCAAGGTAGAAGTGGATATTATGGTAAGTAGATAGTACTGATCCAAGTATCTCACCTACTCTGTAAAGGTGACGCAGATAAGCACGACTGTACCTGCGGCACACTTTACAACTGCAGTTTGGGTCTGGTGGTGATTGATCCTGCATGTACCTTGAATTTTTGATATTTAGCCGTCCACGGCTCGTAAAGAGTTGGCCGTTTCGTGCGTTTCTTGTGGGCATTACACAATCAAACATGTCTACACCACGAGCTACACATTCAACCAGATCTTCAGGTGTTCCTACACCCATCAAATAACGAGGTTTCTCACGTGGTAGCATTGGAGCAGTGTAATCAGTAACTTCGTAGGTGTAATTCTTCTCTTCCCCAACTGAAAGACCACCTATTGCGTAACCAGGAAGATCTAACTCGATCAATTGACGTGCGCTTTCTGTGCGCATGTGGCGAAATACTCCACCTTGTACTATTGCAAATAGTGCAGAACCTTCACTCTCTCCACTGCAAGAACCTGTCAACCTATTAAACTCAGCCAACGATCTCTTTGCCCAACGTGTAGTCAAAGAAAGAGAAGCAGCAACCTCTGCTTCTGTGGCAGGGTACGGAGTACACTCATCAAATGCCATTATTATGTCAGAGCCTAGTGCCAGTTGTATCTGCATAGACCGTTCTGGCGTCAAAAGATGGCTCGACCCATCTATATGAGATTTGAAAGTAACTCCTTCTTCACTCTTCTTGTTCATCTGTGAAAGACTAAATACTTGAAAACCACCACTATCTGTCAAGATAGGCTTTGGCCAACTGATAAACCGGTGTAACCCTCCTAGAGAGGCTACAAGCTCGTGTCCAGGTCTTAAATATAGATGATATGTATTTCCGAGGATTATTTGTGCCCCAAGCTCTTCCAGCATCTCTTGTGTTAGAGCTTTGACAGAACCGACTGTTCCAACAGGCATAAAGATTGGAGTCTCTATATTGCCATGCGCAGTCTCAACGATCCCAAGACGCGCCCCAGCATCTTCAGCAATGAGTTTGAATTTCATATCTACTCCACTACAAAAAAGATGCTGATTCTACTAGATTTTTCGAACAAAGAGAAAATCTACAAAGCTGAAAAATACCTTCACAGCCCAATCGCTCAACTTGCCAACGCCAGTAGTGTCAGACAAAAGAGAATGAAAGCCAAAAATATAGAGATATTTTTCCCGGTGTTTGATGGATAGATCATTGTTGTAGCCTCCTAAATCAAGCTTCTTATTCAATTTTCGGGATTTTTCTACCAGTACATCAAATTACGTTCCTAAGTTGGCTATAGCTTTCAACATATTCAATTTGAAAGATTTGCTGGTCTTTTGTATTATCCCTAAACTCATCTTTTTACCCTATATGGTGCAGATCGCTTCTGCAGAGAGTGACGATATGGTGCAGATTGACGACATAGTAAAAGCTACAGAGAGAATTTCCGGACAAGTTCTTGCCACCCCACTGCTTGAAAACCTGTGGCTTTCAGCCATAACCAATGCCAATATCTACTTGAAATGGGAAAGCTTACAGATAACAGGCTCTTTTAAGCTTCGTGGAGCACTCAATAAACTGCTCTGTCTCAAAGAGCGTGGAGTAGAAAAAGTCTTAGCAGTCTCGGCAGGTAATCATGGCCTTGGTGTAGCTTATGCCTCTAAACTACTTTCAATGAATGCAACTGTTATAGTTCCAAAAGGTGCAGCAAAAACTAAAATGGAAGCTATAAAAAGTTATGGTGCAGATCTAAAGATCCTTGGTAGTACTTATGATGAGGCTGAACTATTAGCTAGAAAACTTGCAACAGAAGAGAATATAGAGTTTGTTTCACCATACAATGATATTGAGTTGATAGCAGGGCAAGCTACTGTCGGCTTTGAGATCTTCAAGCAGCATGATTTTGATATCCTTTTGGCTCCCGTTGGTGGTGGTGGCTTACTTGCAGGAGTTGCACTTGCTGCTAACTACTTTTCTGCAACACCTACTGAAATTTATGGAGTACAGCCTGCAAACTCTACTGCTATGCACACATCATTCAAAGTTGGCCAGATTACAGACATTGAAGAAAAACCAACCCACGCAGATGGCTTGATGGGAAATATCGAACACGGTTCAGTCACTTTTCCAATAATAAAAGATTATGTAAAAGATATTCTGCTTGTTAGTGAAAAAGATATAGAAGAGACTATACTATCTCTTTTTGAAAAAGAACACATGGTAGTTGAAGGCTCTGGGGCTGTGGCTGTAGCAGCTATCAGAAAATATCGATACCTATTTGAAGATAAGAAAGTCTGTACAGTAGTTACTGGAAGAAATATTGACACTTCACGGTTTCTCAAAATAGTTGCTAACTTATAACCTTTCTGCAGGTAAGAAAACTCCTGAGAGCAAATAATTTCATAATTTTCTTCTCGTAACTGTAGAGAAAGGCTGATAAGATTGCCTTTCCACCCAACTTTATCAAGGAACTTCTTATAGGTGGCAGTATGATCGACTTCTCTAACAGATATCTTTCTCAGCTTGTGGATTTTCTTACCGATTCTGTAAGCAGCAACCCTCTGCTTACTTTTGATGATTTAGATCCTAAAGAGATTGTTTTTCAGATGGATCAGGAAATTCGTCTCAAAACAGTCAAGTGGCACGACGATCTTGTCTGCATTCCAAATGTAGTAAGGATATTGCTACCAGAAGATAAAGCCGAAAAGACCGAAGAGATAGAAGTAATTTTTAACGCACACCCTTTTGTTGAGACCTTAAACCTCTACTTGTCAGAAAATAGGTTCTCTCTTCTGATGCCGCTTCGCGTTGAGGTTGAAGTACTGAGCAAAGGCAGCAGCCGGTTGATGTACAGTGCTGGTCGCTGTGCCCTCAATCTTGATTGGCCACTGGCAGAAGAGACAGAGCTTCTTGATGTCTTTATAGATGATGTCAAAAAGCAAGTTTTGAAAGTTCAGCAACACCGTTCTGCCATCACACGTCATGCTCGCCTCTCGGCTCTGAATGCCGATGTCTATCACAATAACTATGTTATAACCAAAGAGATTACTTATCTGGGTCGTTTGCGGGCTGTTCGTGACAAAGAGACTGGAAAGTTCTTACGCCGTAACGATTTTGTCTTCTCTCAACTAGATACCCCTGAAGCTATTGGTAACAGTGTCTCTAGACAACACGCCAAAATAGAGTTTAGTAACAACTACTTCTATCTGAGCGATCAAGGTAGTGCAAACTCTACAACAATAGAAAGAGATAATGGTGAAGAGGTAGAGGTGATAAAAGTCACTGAAAATGTTCAACTACAGAACAACGACACTATTGTCTTGGGGTCAGCAAGGGTCAAATTCAATCTTATTGACCAGATCAATATGCTTGAGCTTGCTCTGCAGCAGATACAGAGTCGTACTTCCATAAAGACTGAGCGTGCTGTTCCAATGCCAACAATGAAACTCTCTTCTTATTCTCCAACTACCCCAGAAAACTAGTTTTTTGAGTTATAGACCCTCTAGGCCGCCACAAAGAGCGGCCTCTACTGCTCCAAACTAGGCTTTCAGTCTCAGTAGAAGAGGTATTTACGCCAGTTTTCGTCTGTACGGCCTAAATAGCGCATTATCTGCCTGTTGACGTGAAGACTAAACGCCTGCGGCTTCTTGAGCAGGTGCATTCCAGCCTCTTCGGGCGTCTTGCTCCCTTTCCTGTTGTTGCAACGCCGACAGCACGCTACTAGATTGTCCCAGCTCGAATCACCTCCACGAGCACGCGGAAAAACGTGGTCGAGTGTTAACTCTTGTGGAGAGCCTGTATAACCACAATACTGGCAAGTGTTGTGATCACGTAGCATGATGTTTTTGCGTGACAAGCTTTTGCGCTCAAACGGGATATGTATGTATTCGAGCAGCCTGATTACAGAAGGGACTGGAACTCTAAAAGATGAAGAATGGAAGTAATGACTACTGCGTTCTTCAGTTCTTGCAATTCCTTTTAAGACAAGCACAATAGCTCGACGTACTGTGCAAACGTTTATAGGTTCAAAAGAAGCGTTTAGTACGAGAACTCTGGTATTCATCATAAGCTAACTTAGTCGGTTTCTAGATACCCAACAGCCTCGTAACTCTATCTCTAAAATACTAGTCGAAAGACCCCTCAGCCGTCGGTATGCCTTCGATCAAAAGGCGAAGGCAGTAGTTCAGCCATATGTTTATGCTCAATTTCACCGTTTAAATTCGCCATTTCAACTTCAACGTCTCCACAAAACTCCCAGAGCATCTGCCTGCACGACCCACAAGGTGGCGTCAGCATTCGCGTGTCAGTAACTACTGTAACTTTTTCAAAATGGCGCTTACCCTCTGAAAGAGCTTTGAGCAACGCAACCCTTTCAGCACAAAGTGTAAGACCAAGTGTTGAGTTTTCAATGTTGCACCCTGTATAAATGCTTCCATCTGTAGCAAGTAAAGCAGCACCAACTCGAAAGCCAGAATATGGAGCTATAGCATTTTCCCGCGCTTCGGTTGCTAATTTAACCAGATCCGTAGATGACTCAATTTTCATTTTCATAATTCTACACAAGGAAATTAAATTGAAAATAGACAACAGTAATAAGCTTTGCACAAATTCTTCTATTTAGTAGCAGTAAACTTCTATAACTCTTAAACTTCAGACTCTTTTCTTTTGAACGAAAAGGCAGGCGCATTCTCCGGGCTTTAGTCCGGAGTTAAGCCTGCCATCGCCCGCAAGGGCGATAGCT
>JAEUQL010000107.1 GCA_016789295.1 Blastocatellia bacterium
GTCAAGGTAGTGCTCTACCCCTGAGCTACGCGCCTATGAAACCAGTCGTCTCTTTATCTGATAAAAATCAGTTGCACATAGTGCCTAACGAGTGAGCTAAGATAGCAAAGAGCTATAAATATTGTCAACCTTTTTTGCCAATAAATTCAGATTCTCGCTCATAACTCTTATGCTATTATCACCCAATTGGCTTTTGTGGGAGGAAGCGTCTATGGGACTTGATGATCTGGACAAGTTTCTTGCTATGGAGCTTGGTGAACGGGTGGAGTTGGCAGAGAAGGTAAGTTCTCTAGAACAGAGAGTATTGGATCGCGTTCAGAAGCTACAGAAAGAAGAAGATAAGAAAACTGTTTTTGAGCCACCAGCAGAAATTAAAGAACAAGCAGAAATGGCTGAAAATAAGAAGTCAGATATTGCCCCTGTTTATCAGTATGTTGATGCGATACTTCCGGTAGCTAGAAAGATCTACAAACTACTTGACCAAGTAAGGAAATATGACGAGACGAAGCCACTCAGAACCGAAGTTGCACAAATGCTGCTTGCTCTACCTTCGCTAAAGTCTATAAACAAGCCCGACATTTATGCTGCACTCTCTGCCTGTATAAACGCTGCAAGTTCAAAGTCTAATGAGAGCAGGACTTTGGCAAAAAGGAGACTAGAAGAGTTGGTAGCAACACTCGACTCAATAAGAGGTAATGCTGCAAGGCAACGGGAAGAAGTTATAGACACTATTTTGAAAGGGCTTGAGGAAAGATCGGAAGACTGAAACCATAAAATTCAGAAGAAAGGCTAATACTTATAAAGGAAAGAGCATTTCTTATGAAGTTTAGCCTTTTCTTTATAGAGTAAAGCCTATTTGCCACTAAATCAGACCTTTTCTGTTATAGATAAAGTAATAAACTTACTGCTTAATGCCCTCATCTTGTTAAATATATCAATGAGTATCCTAATGAATGCCTATTGTCTATTAAACAATAGGTATAGTTTCACCTTTCCTTTAATAACTCTGTTAACTTATCATCTATCTTTTCGGTAATGGAACGTGAAAGTTACGCAGTGTCATATAAAACCATCTCCAAGGCTGCCCAAACCGTTAAGAATACTGCCTTTCTGATTGGCTACGTAGGAGTTTTGCGCTTGCTAGCTTGACCAAGCGCATTTAGCTTGAGTTGAGAAGCAGCCAGAGCGCGTCTCTGCTGGGCAGCTTGCCAGGAGTCGTTGAAAGGCAACAGGTCGTAGCCTTGATCGAACCAGAGTGGAATTGAAACAAAATAGGTTTCTCAAAACTGGAAAAAGGGAACAGAATGTCCAGGCTCTTAAAGTACATCTTTGATGGGGCTGAACATCTGTTGAAATTCTTCTAAAAGATTCTCTTTTAAGAGTGCAAAGTCCTCTTCTGCTTGCCTGTTTTGTAGATGTGAGACTGTGTATCTGAGGCGAAGCTTCATAGGAGGCGGAAAGCCTTCTGAAATGGAATCAAAAATGTACCATCCAGAGGCTGGGACAGAATCTTTTCCGTAGAAGACTCCATAATCACGTCTTATAGGATCAAAAACTATAGCAATGTGCCAATCAGTGCCATAGATTTGGCGTTGGGTATTCTGGTCAGTTCCAGACATAAAGACCCCAAAGCCAGGGTGTGTATGGTACCAACCAACTATGCGAAGGTTGTGTCCAGTCTTTCTTATGTGCTCATTGGCTTCTTCCATCACCTTGTTAAGCATTCCTCCGTCAAACTCTACGTGTGTAGAGCCTGCATCGGCCTCTTCAGCAGGCATTGCATCTGTGATGGCAGTATATGTGATGCGTTCCCCGTCTATCTCATCATAGAACAGGTTGCCAATAAGTACCCCGCCACGCTCGTTTTCACGGTAGACGTGAGAGTTACCCATAGGATTGTGAGAGCCAGCTACAAATATCTTCTCGCGGGCTTGTTTAGAAAGAAAGACTCTAAATTCTCCTGCTGCTGGTTCTCCTTCCATCTCTATAGTAGCTGGAAGAGGACGACGCAGGGCCTCTACTTCAACCACTTTTTTAATTACAAATTTCATCAACTGCTCCACATAACCTTATTTGGTGTTTTGGGCTACTTAAAAAGGGTCTCATTCCTAATTGCACACAAGAGAAAATCTCTTTCAGTAACAATTCCAACCAACTGCTCACCTTTAACAACTGGTAAGCATCCGATCTTGTTCGATTGCATAACCTCTATAGCTTCATTAGAAGAGGTTTCTGGAGAAACCGAGATAGGGTTACGCTTCATCACTTGTGAAATGGTAACGGGGCTATTGTTTTGCTGCCAGCCTTGAGCGATTAAGTGGAGAAGGTCTCGGTAAGAGACAAGTCCTACAAGTCTATTCTGGCTATCTTCTACAGGTAGATGTCTAACGCGCATCCAGTCCATTAGGCTGATAGCAAACTCTACAGGTTCGTCTTCTTGGACAGTGAAAACATCTGTAGTCATAAACTGCTCTACTTTGTAGCAGTTTCCAACACCTTTACCGGCTTCTTCTATCTGTGCAAGTGGCCATTTTGAAACAGGTTCACCAGTTTTCTGGCGGGATATCATTGCAGCCGTTAAAGCGTTTAGACGCTCGCCGCTACTGCCTTTATTTTTCATAGATGAATAAGAATTGAGTATCCACTGAGAACCCGTTTGGCCAGATCTTATTCTTTCTTCTATGGTTCCAAGGTATAGGTCTATCTCCGAAGGTTCTATTGCAGCAGTTTGTAATCCTTCGCGAGCTATAGGCAAGAGTTGTTGCAGTATCAGTTGTTCGGCAGCAACTGCTTTGGAATCGAGCCACAGAAGTTGTGAATTGAGTCCAAGCCTAGCTGAGGAATAGAAGTTCATCTTTGCATCTTCAAAATTAAACTTCTCAGAGACGTTGCCGTAAAGTGCTGGTATCCCTTTCATCAGACCAAACCAGAAAGCCAAATTGGCTATCTCATCTCTTACAGATGGGCCAGAAGGAAGGTATCGACACTCAATTCTCAAGTGTGGTTTACCATTAAAAGCTCCATAACAAGCTCTATTCCATCTGTAGACAGTGCCATTTTGCAGTTTCAGTGCTTTTAGTTCTGGAGGTATCCCTTTTTCAATCTCTGCAAATGGATCTTGACCGAGTTCTGCTCCAATCAATGGGCGAAAGCGGGCAATGTCTTCGTGATAGACATCAAGGATAGACTCTTTGACCCACTTTGTACCAAAAGTAACTCTTGGACTCTTTTCTCTTAGATAGTTTTTAGATACTCGTGTATCTATTGACTGCATAAAAAGTGCTATACGTGTCTCGCTCCACAGTCTGCGCCCAAGTAGCAATGGAGAGTTGGTCGCTGCGGCAAGTACAAGGCCAGAGATTAGCTGAGAGGTGTTGTAGAGATTGGCAAAGCTGTCTGCGTCTACTTGTAGGTGTACTTGGAAACTGGTATTGCAAGCTTCTAGCATTACAGAATCGTGCTGCATCCCAAGTTCATCGAGACCTCGAATATAGAAATCATAACTTTGGCCTCTCATTCCAGTAAGAATATGGTTGAGAGCTTTATAGCGTGGGAGCGGTGTGAGGTTATTTAGATCCAGATCGGACTTTTTAATTGTTGGTAAGATACCAACTAACAGAAGCTCTGCTTCTAATTTGTCGGCAGCTCTGCTTGCTTTTGTGAGCAGATAGCTAAGATTGGTCTCCATTTGACTGAGGCAGTTTGCTCCAACATCTAATGGATCAAGATTGGCTTCGAGGTTAAACAGACCTATTTCAGTAGTAAAATGTGGGTCGTCTATTTCTTGCAGAAGGTCAAGTGCTATTGAGGCAGGCCGCCACTCATTGTCTACAAGAAATATCTCTTGTTCTGCTCCAAGTCTGTCCTTCCCACTCTCAATGAGACCGTCTTTTATTAATTTCTCTAAAGCTTGTAGATCTCTAAGAAGCGACTTGACAAATCTATAGAGCGACTCTCCTTCAAGTTCATATTTAATTTGATGTTCGCCCATGCTATTTCTTTATAACAAAAGTCCTCCGTGGAGGAGGAAGTTGTACATCCTTTTGTACTAAATTGTTAGTTAGCTCTTGTGTGTTAGGGTCAGGAGTCTTTTTGATCTTAAATGTATGTTGTCCGGGTTCACGACCTGGAACTGGCAGGATCTGCCTATCTGTTGGAAAAAGGGCAGCATTAGCATAATACCAATCTGCAGCATTGTAATTTGCTATTGAGTAAGGATCTACCAGGTCTGGATCGTATTGAAACATTCGTGCTAGCTTGACAACAAAAGAGCCTAGTCCTTCGCGATAATCCCAACCGCCAATGCATACCTTTCCATCTGGCCAAACGTGCGGATGAAATATTGGAACCATCTCGTGCATCATCACTACAGGCTTTTCAAAAGGGTGGCTTGGTGAAAGAATGATGCGGATGCGATGTTCGTTTCTTGTCTGTGTAGCGTTTACAAAGCTTCGAATTTTGAAGCTCACAACATATTCGTGAGGTGGCATACCAAAAGCTTGCCAACTGATGATATCTCCTCTTATAGATTTCATCTCTTCATAGTCGGCATCTAGTCGTGCTCGTCTGACTTCATCTGGAGTTGCCATATCTACCAGCCTTTCCTTTCGCAGTTTACTGCTCAGCGTGGCTGTGTTGGCTCAGTGGCCGCCACGAGTGTTTAGAAAAATGCTGACAACATCACCGCTATTAACACCAAACTGACCCAGAGTCTGACCAGGTCGCAACTGCATACCACGATAGACGAGAGCTGTTCCTGGTGTGTTAGGGATAAGACCAGCTTCTGCTAAGTTACGCAGTATTGAATCTGCAGGCATATCATCGGAGACTGTCACCTCAACCTCCTTGCCGTTGTTTTCATTGCGGAAGGTGACATCAATATCAGGCATCTGAAACTTCTCCTTGAAAAGTTGTTATTTAGAGAGTGCAATGATTACATCTTTCGCACATACCGCTTTCAGCGTCAAACCTATCTACCTGATGGCAGACTTCACATCTCAGGGCAGAGCGTTTCTGTTGTATGGCAAATTTTGCATCTGGAAGCTCTGCGTGAACCTCTCTTGATACTATGAGGTGACGAAGGAAGCGACGAGGCAGAAACTTTGGTTCAAAAGGACTGCCGTGTTCTCTCAACTCCCATTCATCCCAGATATTTATCCCTAAAAACCCAATAAAGAGTACGAAAAGAATAAAAGCCATGAAGTCCATGTCGCCTCCGTTTTGTGTAGAGCTTAACAGTTTTGGGTAAAGGAGATAAGTTATCTATTTTCTAGTGTCAGATTTTGATTTTTAATTGTCAAGTATCGCTACGGAAAAATTCTTGCTAAAAACTTTATTTCTGAAAGTTACCCAATTAAGTTACAAAGAGTTATCCTATCTGTTCCATTAGTTATTTTCTTAGTTGCTGAAGCAACTACCAATTCAATATATTGTCTTAATAGTTACAGGGAAAGACCTGTTTTCAACAATAGATCAGACTGGTGACAGACTTTACATCTATCTTCACATTTATTTTCACATCTACGCACTTTGCCTGCACTATGCAACATCTGACAGTACTAACTGCTCTGAAACATTTTTGTAGTAGTTTGAAAAGAACTTTCTGACATTTTCTTGTCTACTATCTTCTTCTTTTGGTTTGTTTATAATACCCAACAAGCTAGGGCTGGGTTTAGTTTCGTAGTATTTTCCTATCAAAAAGAGTGTGTAGAAGATGAATCTACAAACACCCTTACTATCAAGTTTTTATCTCCGATCACAATATTTTCTACAGATATAACGTCCATTAGAAACAGAGACTACAAAGAGCCATGCAGAAAGACAGATCAGCAGAAATGTTACATTTAATTTGCCAACCTTATACTTTTTTCTTAGAACAGATACTTTATCACAGGTCGTCTACAAACTCGCCCAAAACATCTCTACAATCTGCTGTCAATTCAAAAGTGACCTGTTTTTGACTGTTGTTGACAGAGATCAAGTGTAGTGGTGGAATGCCTAGATCCCACAGTGAAAGAGAGAGAAGTTGACTGCTCACTTGTTTACTAGAGATACGATCTATACTTCGGATGTATTGGCCACTATTAATTGCTCCGTCTCCCAATTTTTGGCTCTCTACTTTGTAGTTACTGCTGTGGCACTTCTCGCAGATCAATTCGTCATCAAATATTCTGTGAGCTGGACGCATAAGCTCTATTAAAGAACTACAGTGACGGCACTTGATGTCAAAGATAAATCTTCGACCAAGGTTGATTATAAAATCTTGTCCCATCTCAACCTCTACTCTGTCAAAAAGATCTTGTAGAGTAGAACTTCTCGCACCAAGGTCTAACTCTTTAATATCTTGGTATTTTCCGTGAGCCATACAGTTGTCGTAAGGCTGAAGAGTTATAACTGAATAGTTGTTGGTAAAACCATTAAAAGCTATGCGTTTACCAACTGCAGATGTTTGACAGTGTAGTAACTTTATTGCTTCCTGTGTTTGCAGAGCAGAGATCAAGGCAGAGGTTATCTGAACTGTTGGCATACGTTCTTGCTGCAAGTATCTCTTTTTGACATTTTCACAACTGTCATAACGAGAGTGGGCATCTTCTATCTGGTCTGCAGTTACATTGCATTCATAGCAGACACCTTCTTGCCCAAAGACCATAACATTTCCAGAAAGTCCTTGTATCCCAGCATTTACCCAGGGTACGCCAATGCTAAAACAAGCTCGATTTATAGCAAGCCTTGCTTCATCATTGTCTACACATCCTAACACTATATCCATTCTTCGATAGACGCCAAGACCGAGATCCCAAACTAGATCACCATGAAAGAAAGAGACTTTAGCATTCTGCTCTAAAGCCATCTCTTTTGTACACGCTGCTGCTACAGCAGCTTTTTGAAGCCCTATGTCCTGCTTGCGAAACAAGACTGTTCTACTTAGATTCGAACCAGATATGGTGTCAAAATCGAGGATGAAGATCTTTCCTATACCAAGCAATGCTAGATTTTTAAGAGTTTCATTTCCAAGTGCTCCAGCCCCAACAACCATGATTTTGGCTTGTCGCAATATGTTCTGATCCCACCATTCTATTCTTCGCTGTCTTTCAAATGGGTCGTCATCTTCTGCTTGATTTTTTAGGTGAAACAACCTCCCTCTCCTTCCTTGTCTAATAGACCTAGCCAGCCTACAGATGTTATGTGTTAGCTGCTGAGGCGTCAATTTAAAAAATATGAAATTCGTAAGAAATTGTTTGATTGCTGTACATAATATCTACTTCAGGCTAATATTGTGGCACACTGAAATATTATCAGTTTCATATTGCTGGTTGGTGCTGATTTGGTATCGGCATTGGTGCTGATCTGGTATGTTGAGTAGCGGAGTGAATATGACGGCTTCCAATAGTGGGCTTATTACTACAAATGTAGCCGGGATTACTGATGTAGGTCTCAGGCGCAAAAACAATGAGGACAATTTTCTAATAGCAGATTTGACAACAGGCCGTGTTTTTCTAATACCACAGAGGATAGGGCACAGAATCTCTGAGAACCGCCTCCTACTAGCTGTTTCGGATGGAGTTGGTGGGGCAAGCTCTGGCGAAGTAGCTTCATCTATGGCTGTTCATTCTATGAGAGTGGAACTACTCAGACGTACCAAAGCTCC
Organism: Blastocatellia bacterium; assembly: GCA_016789295.1. Classification (GTDB taxonomy): domain Bacteria; phylum Acidobacteriota; class Blastocatellia; order Chloracidobacteriales; family JADJPF01; genus JAEUQL01. The sequence goes on from JAEUQL010000107.1 coordinate 7,649, forward strand.
TTTGTCACCCTTTGACAGATTGGTACAAGCTGTAGAGAAGGCAAATTCTCTGATATGGAGTGAAAGTCAAGCAAACCCGGAAAGGCGGGGAATGGCAGCAACGATCACTGCTGCTCTGATAGAGAAGAATGTTGCTTATATAGCAGAAGTAGGGGATTCTCGCGGTTACATAGTCCATTCTGGTAGGATAAAGCAGATAACTACCGACCAATCTCTTGTTGGAATGATGATAGAGAGAGGTCTGTTAACACCAGAACAAGCAAAAACGTCTCCAGGTAGAAACATTATTCTTCAATCTCTTGGCTATCAATCAGAAGTGAAGGTTGCAGTAACCTCTGTCGAATTGACGGTTGGAGACTATCTACTGCTTTGCAGTGATGGACTTTCAAACAAGATAAAAGATGAAGAAATGTTAGATTATGTCACCAAGCACGACTCTGTCGAGGATACTTGCAAGGCACTTATAGAGCTTGCAAAGGAGCGAGGTGGTGAAGATAACATAACAGCCGTTTTGGCACGTTTTGAAGGTGATGGACTCAAACCTGCAGAGTATGTATCGCGTCTTACAACCCACATAGAGATACTCGCAGCCTTTGATCCAGACACTCCACGACCAAGAAACGTCTCTTCCTCTGGGACAGTTGAAGCTACACCTACCCCAAACAGACAGCCAACAACTAGTTCTTACACTTCAGTAAGTGCTGGAAAAAGCTCTACTCAGACTACTCCTACGACTTTGCCACACTCTGTAACAAAGTTGGAAGCAAAGAAAGAAGCTACAGCAAAGCAAGAGCCTGTGCTAAATGTTGGTCAAGAACTACCTTCTGAAGCAAAACCAAAAGCTGGTTCCACTAACCCGGATGCTTACAAGACGAGAGAGTTAAGCTCTGAAAGAAAAAAGAGCGAAGGCTACTTTACGCTGTCTTTTGGTAGTTCAAACGCTGCACCGCTCTTTAGCAAATACTCGCGAGACCAACTCTATGAACGCAACAACATTGCTCACCATCAAATAAACTTGGCGATGGATGCCATATTGCAGCAGCTAGAAGGCTTCAGGAGTCTACTCTACTGGACAGAGCAGAATGGAGAAGATGGTTCAACTATAGCTTCTTATATACGGAGGCTGGAAAGTTTTTTAAGGACTATTGAGTCCCAGCACCTCTCTGCTGAAGAAGCAAGAAGTATAGTTGAAAAATTCTCTCGTTAGCTTGCTCTGCCAGAGAGTTTCTGTTCTTTTTTGTCTCAAATAAGTCTCGAAAAGCAGAGTCTCAAAAAGCAGACTTCAAAAACTACCATCTCAAAAGCGGTCTATGTCTCGAAAGCTGGGCTAGAAGGTAAGAGCTTGAAGAAGTAGGTTGGTGACCACACGAGAGCAGTTAACTCTGCTTTGAAGTCCTAGCTTCAGGTGTGGTCAACATCTATATACTAACAAGTTGCACCTTTATCTTCTATTTTTTAGTCTATGCCTGAGATACCAACTTTTATTGCATACTTGATAAGGTCTGCAAGATTGTGCATACCGAGTTTGCGATAGATGTTGGCTCTGTGGGCTTCTACAGTTCTTGGACTTACTGCTAGTGTCTCAGCTATCTCTCTGCTGGAGTAACCTTCGGTAATAAGTTTAACAATCTGTCTTTCTCTACGGCTTAGAATGTCTCGCATTTTCTTTCTCCTACGTTATAAATTTTTATAGTCAACAACAATATGCACCGATTACTTAATAAATGAGTTATAAGCTTCCTGCCTGCAACAGAAGACTAGATATAGACTCTACCTTGTTCCAAATATTAGACTTGGTATCTCTTCTCTCCAGTCACTGTTATGGAAAAGGACTTACTTTTCATTTCCCAAGTAATCCTAACTCTGACCAACAAAAGAGCAACTGCTGTACCAAAGGCTTCTATATCACCTACGTAACTACTAATTTATACTGGAAAGCTATTGTAATGAACAACATAGATGTTTAAGG
>JAEUQL010000108.1 GCA_016789295.1 Blastocatellia bacterium
ATGTTTTGCACCTGATACGCTCATTTATACTGCAGAAGGTACTAAGAAGATAGGTGATATTGAACCTGGTGATCTAGTACTGGGTATTTCTGGTACTTATCGGACTGTCTTGGAGAAGATGGTCTACAATCAGCAAAATGATCGTATGATATCACTTGATATAGACTATTCTGCTAAGCCTATTTCTGTCACTACTGGACATCCATTTTATGCTATTTCTGACTCTTGGGCGAGACAGGTTTCAACCAAGACATCCAAAATTTATGTAGAGGAAGGTAGATTGAGTGTAGGTTGGCTGGAAGCTGGCAAGCTACAGAAAGGTGATTATATAGGACAGGTAATACCTACTGAAGTTATTGTAGTTGACGGGTTTACAGAAGATGACGCAAGAATGTATGGCATTTTGCTCAGTTGTGGACACATGGATAAAGAAAGCCTGGAAAGTGGCATCACCAGTTCTTCTGAGCGCACAGTCTCTTTTGTACGTTCCTATCTTGATGCAGAAAATATAAGCTATCAGGAAAGATCTGAGGGTAGGGTGTCTCACCTCCAATGGAATTGTGCTTCATCGACAGGTTCTGCAAAACTAAGGTTTAGTTATGAAGACATCTACAACAAAGAAGGCAAGAAACATATTTCTCGTCGATTGGCTCACCTACCACGTCCACAAGCTTTTATTTTGTTGAGGACGATACTGGTTGCAAATAGTAGTCTGTTGCATAGCCGAGAGGCAGCTTTCCACAGTGACTCTCTATTTTTGGTTGAAAGCTTACGTTACCAAGCTCTACGTTTTGGTATTCCTGCCAAAGTGAAAAAGAATACTTATTCTTACGAATTGCTTATTCCTGCTGTTAGGGAGATAGCCGAGATTATGGGTTGCAATGAACTCAAAAACCGTAACTGGTTTGAGTGGCAGGGATTTATCTTTTTGCGACTCGTCAAGATCAAACCTGTGAAAGCATCTGCGTCTGTAGTGGATCTCAAAGTAGAAGGTGATGAGTCTTATATGACCACTTCAGGGCTAGCACACAATGGTGGAAAGAGACGTGGTGCTTGCTGTGTCTATCTTGAACCTTGGCATGCGGACATTGAAGAATTTTTGGAGCTTAAAAACAACACAGGCGATGAAAACAGGCGCACTTACAACCTCAACCTAGCAAACTGGATTCCTGACGTATTTATGCGCCGAGTGGAATCGGATGGTCTCTGGTCATTGTTTGATCCAAAAGATGTTCCAAACTTTCCAGACCTTTATGGAAAAGAGTTTGAAGATGCTTACGTAGAAGCAGAAAGAGCAGGAATTGCTATCAAACAGGTCAAAGCTCGCGACCTCTATGCAAAGATGATGAAGACTCTTGCAGAGACTGGAAATGGGTGGATGAATTTCAAGGACTCTTGCAACAGCAAGTCCAATCAGACAGGGCAATCACACAACGTTATTCATCTTTCTAATCTTTGTACAGAGATAGTGGAAGTCACATCACTTGGTGAGACGGCTGTTTGCAACCTTGGCTCAGTCAATCTTTCAAGACACATAGTTGATGGCAAGCTAGATTACGAGCTTTTAGGTAAGACTGTTCGCACAGCTATCAAGTTTCTAGACCGTGTCATAGACATCAACTACTATCCAACAAAAGAGGCTGGTATCTCCAATCAGAGGTGGCGTCCAGTAGGTCTTGGGGTGATGGGGTTGCAAGATGTCTTTTTTCAGTTAAGGATTGCGTTTGATTCACCAGAAGCAAGAGAGATATCTAAGAAAGTCCAAGAAGAGATCTACTATAATGCTCTGGCTACATCTTCGGAGTTGGCCGAAAAGCTTGGAGCACATCCATCTTTTGCTGAAACCAAAGCGGCAAAGGGAATATTACAATTTGATCTTTGGGGTGTTGTCCCAGAAGATAAAGAGCGTTGGGAGCCTCTCAGAGAGAGAATTAAAAAATTTGGGCTTCGCAACTCCTTGATGCTTGCTATAGCTCCAACGGCTACCATTGCATCAATAGTTGGGTGCTATGAGTGTATAGAGCCACAGGTTTCAAATCTCTTTAAGCGTGAGACTTTGTCAGGAGATTTCTTACAAGTCAACCGCTATTTAGTTGGGGAGCTTAAAAAACTTGGTCTATGGAATGAAGACATGCGCAACCAGATAAAGATGGGAGAAGGTTCCATACAGCACATAGACAAGATTCCAGAAGATCTAAAGTTAATTTACAGGACTGTTTGGGAGATTCCTATGAGGTCACTCATAGATATGGCAGTTGATAGAGGTGCTTTCATCGATCAGAGCCAATCTCTCAACCTATTTATAGAGAGTCCAAACATAGGTAAACTCTCATCGATGTATATGTATGCATGGAAGCAGGGGTTGAAGACTACCTATTATCTCAGGTCACGACCAGCATCAAAAATAGCCAAAGCGACCGTGCCTGTTAGTAGTCAAGTAAATCAGTCACAAGCAGTAGCTTGCTCACTTGAAAATCCAGAGTCTTGCGAAGCTTGTCAATGAAAGGATGCAAAAATGATTCTTGATTCGGGTTTTGATCTAACTTTAAGACCAATGAAGTACCCTCTCTTCTACGAGATGTACAAGACGGCTATAAAGAACACTTGGACAGTTGAAGAGGTAGATTTTTCTAGTGACATTAACGATTTGAAGCAGAAGATGACACCTGCCGAACAGCACTTGATAAAGCGGTTGGTGGCATTTTTCGCTACAGGTGACTCGATAGTTGGAAACAATCTTGTACTGAATCTTTACCGCCATATAAATTCGCCAGAAGCCAGAATGTATCTGTCAAGGCAACTGTTTGAAGAAGCTCTACACGTACAGTTCTATCTAACGCTGCTAGATACATATTTAACGGATGAGAGCGAACGTGAACAAGCTTTTGCAGCAATAGAAAATATCCCTTCTATAAGACGGAAAGGCGATTTCTGTATGAAGTGGATAAACTCTATATACAACTTACACGAAATCAAAACGGACAAAGACAAGAAAGCTTTTCTGCTCAACCTAACCTGTTTTGCTGCCTGTATAGAAGGTCTATTCTTTTTCGCTGCTTTTGCTTATGTCTACTACTTACGCTCTCGTGGGCTTTTACAAGGCTTGGCTACAGGCACAAGCTGGGTTTTTCGAGATGAGAGTGCACACATAGAATTTGCTTTAGAAGTGATCTCTACTGTTAGAAATGAGCAGCCTGAACTTTTTGATGCAGACTTTGAAAAATCTGTTATTGAAATGATTAAAGATGCTGTTGAATGTGAAATGCTATTTGCTGAAGATGTACTCAGTTATGGTGTAAGTGGCCTTTCAGTAGCGAACATGCGTGAGTATCTGCAATATATTGCAGACCGCAGACTACAAGCACTTGGAATTGACCCGATCTACGGTTCTAGAAATCCATTCGATTTTATGGAACTGCAAGATGTACAAGAGTTGACAAATTTCTTTGAGAGACGTGTCTCTGCATATCAGGTTGCAGTCACAGGTGAGGTTACTTTTGGTCTCGACTTCTAGACTATCTCCAAAAATCTGGAACCTACTTGCTTGACACAAGTTAGCAACGGTAGAATCTGGCTAGCAAGGTCTGTTTTATAGGAGTAGATAGCAAGATGTCAAAAGTCATTTCTGGTCTTCTATTTATTGGTTTTGTCCTACTACTTTCTGCTGTTCCTGCTTATGGGCAAGGTGCTCTACAGCAGCAACCTGTAAAGATCACTAGAGACCCTGGACTGGAGCTTGACGCAAAGCACAATCTTGATGTTGCAAAGTTCTATTTCAAGCGTAAAGCCTATAAAGGTGTAGCTGATAGGCTCAATGAGATACTCTATGTATATCCAGAATTTTCAAAAGCCGATGAGGTTCTGTCTCTGCTAGCAGAAGCCTATTTGAAGCTAGACAACAAGAACGATGCAGCAAAGACATTTAAGCGTATTGTAGACGAATATCCAGATAGTCTTTTTGTAGAAGAGGCAAGGAAGAAGCTCAGTACTCTTCCACCTCCGACAGATAGTCCATCAGAAACAAAGAAGGATTGAGTCTATAAAATATAGAAAGCTTTCAAAAAGATACAAAGGTCTTGCCTTTGTATCTTTTTGTGTTCTTTCTAACTATTGTATTTTAAGGAGTTGTTTAATGTCGGTACTTGTTGTTGGCTCTGTAGCTTTTGATGCTGTAAAGACCCCATTTGGAGAGCGTGAAGAGATCATTGGTGGCTCAGCTACACACTTCTCGATCTCGGCTTCATTCTTCACAAGTGTAAGTTTGGTTGCTGTAGTTGGTGAAGACTTTACCCAAAAACACGAACAGCTTTTTCACGAACGTAAAGTAGATATTCGTGGACTTGAAAGAGCTTCGGGAAAAACTTTTCGTTGGAAGGGTGAGTATGGTTACGACCTAAATACTCGCAGCACAATCTATACACACCTCAATGTATTTGCGGACTTTCAACCAAAGCTACCTGTAAAAGAGACTCCAATACTCTTTCTTGGCAATATAGGCCCGAAGCTACAACTCGAAGTCAGAAAGCAGGTCAATACAAAACTTGTAGCACTTGACACTATGAACTATTGGATAGAGAGTGCACTGGATGACCTAAAAGAAGTACTCACAGTAGTTGATATTTTAATTATTAATGACGAAGAAGCCAGAGAGCTGGCACGCGAAGCCAATATAATCAAGGCAGCCAAGAAAATTCTCTCTATGGGCCCCAAAACTGTAGTGATAAAGCGTGGTGAGTACGGCGCGGCTATGTTTTCAGAAAAGAGCTATTTTGCTATTCCAGCATTTCCTGCTGAAGATGTTTTTGACCCTACAGGTGCGGGCGACAGTTTTGCAGGTGGCTTTATTGGTTACTTGGCTGCAACAAGTGCTACAGATGAAGCGGCCATGCGACGTGCAATGATCTATGGCTCGGTAATGGCTTCGTTCAATGTAGAAGAGTTTGGTTGTGACCGTGTAATGAGGCTTACTTATCAGGAGATAAACGAAAGGTTTCGCCATTTCAAAGAGATCACGCATTTTGAAGAGATACTTTTTGAGCGTAAAACAGGAAGCTATAAGACTGTATGAAAGATATAGCTTTCTTCAAAGCTCACGCCCTTTCAAACGATTTTATAGTCATTGATGCTGCAGAGGATATAGATTACGCTAGGTTTGCAAAGAAGATCTGCGCACGTCATACTGGCATAGGTGCAGATGGATGTTTGGTTATTGAGCCACAATCTGCAGGTGCAGACTTTGGGCTACGAATCTTTAATGCAGATGGAAGTGAAGCAGAAATGTCTGGCAACGGTATTCGCTGTGCTGCTGCTTCACTCTACTTCAGTGGAAGATTTTCAGAGCCAAAACTCAAGATTGCTACTTTGTCAGGAGTAAAAGAGTTGCTGCTTCTTTCTGGAAAAGCTCACGAAAAACACTTCCATTTTGAAGTAGATATGGGTGAACCAATTTTTGAGCCGGAAAAGATTCCCATCCGTGTTGAGTATGCAACCAAAAGAGTAGTCGATTATCCACTTCTAGTTGCAGGACGTGAGGTTAAAGTAACAGCAACCTCTGTTGGTAACCCTCACTGCTCGGTCTTTGTGGAAGATTTTGACTCCTTTAACTGGAGGGAAATAGGAGCAGCTCTCGAACTGCACGAAAAGTTCCCAAACCGTACAAATGTAGAGTTTGTGAAGGTTGTTTCAGCTACAGAACTTCAAGTTAGGCTATGGGAACGTGGTGTGGGTGAGACAGAATCTTCTGGGACGGGTGCATGTGGTGCAGCTCTGGCTGCAATTTTGGGCGGAAAGGTAGAGGATCGTGTAGCTGTCAAAATGCCTGCCGGTGAAATTCTGGTTGAATGGCGAACAGGCAGCAAGATCTATATTGAAGGATCGGCTGAAATAGTCTGTAGTGGGCTAGTAATAGAAGAGTAGATGCCTATGTCACGGCAAAAAATATATATTGCTCTAATTTTTGGTATCTTCTGTATCTCTTCTTCATCGATATTTGTCAAATATCTTGACTATCGTGGTGTTCCATTAATTGGTGTAGCAGCTTACAGAATGCTGCTATCTAGCCTTATACTGTTAGGCATAAATTCTGTTTGGCGTTCTGGAGAGATTTTAAAGCTTGGCAGAATGAAGCTGACAGAAATGGTTATAAGCGGAATATTTCTAGCTGCACACTTTGGTTCTTGGACACTTTCACTTAAATATATCCCTGTTGGTAGGTCTGTTCTATTAGTAACTTGCCATCCAATCTTTACTATTCTGGTTAGTCGTATCTTCTTGGGTGAAAAAATCTCTCTTCGTAATATCCTATCTGTTCTTGTCGCTTTTGCTGGAATTATAGTGATCCTTTGGGAATCACTGAGTAGCTTCAGTGTATCTAGTAGCTTCTTACTTGGAGACTTACTGGCGCTTACAGGTGCGGCTACTATTGTTGGCTACATAATAATAGGCAAACGTCTACGTTCCAGTGTCAATCTACTCAACTACACACTGATTGTCTATGCAACTTCTGCACTGTTGCTGTTACCGGCTGCATTGTTAGTTGGGGTTTTCCCACAGACATTAACTGCGGGTGACTATTTTTGGCTATTGGCACTTGCTATTGTACCAACGCTTGGTGGGCATATGGTTTTCAATTTTTTGTTAAAAAATGTAAATGCGACATTTATTTCAACAGCATTCTTAGGAGAGTCTTTGGGTGCTGCACTACTTGCTTGGATAATATGGAAAGAAGTGCCTTCAGCATCTGCATTTATAGGTGGAATTTTTGTAATAGCTGGGCTTTATATGATCAAGTTTGATACAGATTCTGTGAAACAGAACTAATTATATCTCTGTATTCGCACAACTACCGTGATAAAATCCTCAAAAACCATTGCCTAGTTTTGGGGAGACCAGACTGTTGATGAGAAAAGCTATCAACCAGCTTATATCGGAAGAAGCAAGTAGAAGCTCTCCAGATTTATTGGATACAGATCTTAAGACTGCGCTTGACAAGGTAGTGCTTGATAGCCTTCCTGTTATTCTTACAGCACTTTTTCTGCTCTATATAATTTTTGCCGTCTCACACCTTTTTTTATTGCCTACAAATGTAGCAAAATTGATGAGTTCTGTTTCTGTAACGACTGCTATAACTGTAGTTATCATTTGGGGAATATTAAAAAAATATAATATAGCTGTTAAGTATGCACACCCCATAGCAAGTGTAGTTACAGGCTTAATGCTATTAAATAGCCAGCTTCATTTATACTTACTATTAGACCCAATACAAACAACCAACCTTTTTCTTGTTCTTATAGCTGTTGGATGTATATTTTTATCAAATAGATATCTACTATTTATTAACTTTGTTACTGTAGTAATTTGGTTATTTATTGCTTCAAGAGCTGGTTTTGTAGGTAGTTGGGTACATTTTGGTTTTGCTCTCTTATGTGCTGTACTACTTTCTATCACTATTCATACACTGAGACTGCGTACAATAAGCCGTCTTGAAAACTTGAGAATTAAAGATGTTTTGCGTAAAGCAGAACTTGAAAATGCACTACAAAAGGCTGCAGATGCACAAGCAAAAGCGGAAGAAGCAAATCGAGCAAAGAGTGAGTTTCTTGCTACTATGAGCCACGAAATACGAACTCCAATGAATGGTGTCATTGGAATGACAGGACTGCTACTGGATACAGAACTTACACTTGATCAACGTGAATACACAGAGACTATAAGAAGTTCTGCAGAAGCACTACTTACAATAATTAATGACATACTAGACTTCTCCAAGATTGAAGCAAGCCATCTTGAACTTGAAATAATCGATTTTGATCTTAGAACTGCTGTAGAAGAGGTAGTAGATCTTCTGGCTGAAAAGGCTTATGCAAAGGGGCTAGACCTGGTCTATTTCATAGATCCGACTATTCCCATAGTAGTTGGTGGAGATCCAGGTAGACTCAGGCAAGTACTTGTCAATCTTTTGAGCAATGCTGTCAAATTTACAAATGCTGGTAAAGTGGACATCCGTGTAACTTTGTTAGATAAAGATGAGAAAGACATGATCTTACAGTTTGATGTAGAAGATACTGGAATAGGTATCAAGCCAGAGCACCAACAGAAACTATTTCAGCCTTTTGTACAAGCAGATGGTTCAACTACGCGCCGATTTGGTGGCACAGGACTTGGTCTTGCGATATCAAAACGTCTTGTAGAGATGATGGGTGGGGAGATAACTTTTAAAAGTATACCTAACGAGGGTACAGTCTTTACTTTTACAGTAACACTTGCTACTAGTGAGCTTTCTCACACCACAGGAATAAATGGTAATCTTTCAGGACTACAGGTGTTAGTATTTTTTGATAAAAAAGTAACGACCGAGGTTCTACTCGACTACTTGACTACTTTTGGCATAAAGAGCCATCTACAAAGTCGAGAAGATGTTACAGATTCTTTACAGATTTATAAAAGTTTAGACTATGACATAGTTATAGTAGACTACTGCACTGCAGATGATGAAGAAGTTATTAGATTTACCAGACAGCTAAAGACCAATCCAGTAGTAGGTAAAGCTAGGTTAATTGTTATTGTTTCTTCTAAGAGCTTCATTTCACCAGAAGTAGCAAGAAAAGCATGTATAGACGGAGTGATAAGAAGACCAGTGCGTCAGACTAGGCTTTATTCAATGCTGAGAACTGTAATAAAAACTCCTGCAACAAATCCTGTAGAAGAAGTTGAAAGTAAACTTACTCTGTTGAAACAGAATAGATTACGCTTATTAGTAGCAGAAGACAATATAGTTAATCAGAGAGTAATAGTTAGGATGTTAGATAAACTTGGATATGCAGCCGATGTTATTGCTAATGGAAAAGAGGCTGTAGATGCTGCTCTACGTGTTCCATATGACTTGATCTTGATGGATTGTCAAATGCCTGATATGGATGGTTATGAAGCTACTATAGAGATAAGAGATAGAGAAGAAAAAGGAAGGAGAACTCCAATTATTGCAATGACAGCAAATGCTATGCAAGGAGATAAGGAGAGATGTCTTTCTATTGGCATGGATGATTACCTTTCTAAACCTATCAAGATGGACGAACTCAGTACCATGCTCAACAAGTGGTTGGCTGACAATCTGGTCTATAGAAAACGGCTAGAGAAGAGATCTTAAATTAGTGCAAAACTCTTACTGCCTCTATATCTATCTGCTAAACTACAAATTTTACTGTTCTTAGTGGAGTAGTTTAATGAAAGCCAGATATTTTCTATCTCTTATACTTATCTTATTATCTCTTCTGTTACTACCAAAAATATCCTATCTAGGAAGTACTCGTAGTAATACAGACGTCACACTTCAGCAAGTATCAACACTAGGTATACTTGGCCCTAACAGTGATCCAAATCCAGTTGTAAATGAAGGTAGGCAAATACAACTTTCTGTCACTAATTCAGCAGGACAAATACAAACAGGTTTTACTTTTGAATCTGGTAGTCCAGATATAGCTCAAGTAGATCCGCAAACAGGAATTGTAAGTGGTAGGCAGCGCGGCTTTGTTACTATAACAGCAAGGCGCGGAAGTGACACGATATCTAACTTTGTTGTTGTTGCT
>JAEUQL010000109.1 GCA_016789295.1 Blastocatellia bacterium
GGAGTAGATATTAGTAAAACCGTACAAGCACTCAAACAAGCAACATTATTAATACAAAAAATAGCTGGTGGCAAAATAGCTTCTAATATTATAGATGAATATCCTGAACCTATTGCTAAAAAAGAAATTACTCTATCTTTTCATTATAGTTGCAACTGTAGTAGTTGGCTTCTTGATATTTAAGAAAAACAGGTTGATAGGCTTTTCTATTCTTATTTTCTTTGTAACTTTGAGTCCCATTTCCAACATTCTTTTCACTTCTGGTCTATTAGTAGGAGAAAGAGCACTTTACGTTCCATTAGTGTCAGTATGTTTAATTGTTGGATTTACTTTTGATAGTTTATCAAAGAAATCAGCCAATCTGAAAATTTTATCAACAGTTCTTCTGATAGTATTGACTTTTGCTGCTTCTTTGCGCACTTACAACCGCAACTTTGATTGGAAAGACACTGAATCTTCAATGAAGGCTTTTATCAGTTCTGTTCCTGACAGTCCAAGAACTGTACATATGCTTGCAGAACTTGGAGAAAGAAGCTATGAGAAGGGTGACTACCAGAGTGCTGAATATTACTTTAGGCAAGCCATAGAAAAGAACAGGACGTTTTTCAAGCCTCATTACAACCTTGGCATTCTGCTTAGGGCAACAGGTCGCTACAATGAAGCCGTTAGCTATCTTGCAACTGCTACTGAACTGGAGCCAAAGGATTTTGATGCAAGGCTTGCATACGCAACTCTATTGCTGAGAGAGAGGCGTTTTGCAGATGCAATAGGGCAGTTCAAGCAGGCACTGCTGATTAATCCAAAGTCGGCTGAAGTACACAATAACATTGCAATTGCTTACGCACAGAATGGAGCAGAGCAAGAAGCCATAACTCACTTTGAAGAGGCATTGAGACTGAATCCAGACTATACAAATGCAGCTAGAAACCTAGAGAGCTTGAAAAAGCAGAGGTTAAACAGATGATAGTTGTAATGAAGCAGAGTGCAACAGAAGAGCAGATATCAAGAGTTGTGAAACATTTGCTAGACCTTGGCTTTGATCCATACCGTTCCACAGGCAAGGTTCAGACTATACTGGCTGCAATAGGTGAAAGACCATTTGACAAAAATGACTTAGAGCTTTTTGACGGAGTTCAAGAAGTAGTCAGGATCTCTTTGCCTTACAAGCTTGCGAGCAGAAACTCCAAACCGGAAAACACGGTGATTAAAGTAAAGGATATAGAACTTGGAGGATCTGGCATTGCCATAACTGTAAGAGTGGTTGCCTCCAACAGTTTTCATCAAGTTGAACAGATCTACACCAGACTCGCTCAAGAAGGGGTCAAGCTTGCAACAGTGACTCTTTCTGAAAAACAACCGTCTGAAAAACAACTAAAAGAGTACAGAGCTGTTGCAGACAGTTTAGGACTTTTGCTTGTGGCTCGACCAAAGTCATTGCAAGAAGTTGCAAAGGCTTGCCACTACTGCGACATATTAGAAGTTGGGACTCTATCTAATAGACTTTTTCTCGAAGAAGCTTCCAAAGCAGATAAGCCATTGATTGTAAGTCGCTTACCTAGCATGTCTATAGAAGAGGTGCTAGTTCTAGCAGAATCGGTATTGTCGTTGGGCATTGAGAAGGTTATTATCTGCGAGCAAGGAGTACGCATGCTTGACCCATTAATAGCTCAAAGCTTAGATATATCGGCTATTACAGCTATAAAAAGGTTATCGCATCTTCCGGTATTTGCTGATCCTTGTGCTGCAATGGGCAGAAGAGATAGAGTTGCTCCGATGGCTCTTGCAGCAGCAGTGGGTGGAGTAGATGGGTTAGTTTTTGACATTCTCGCTAGTAACGAGCAGTATGGAACACCACAGGCTTTAACTTTTACACAGTTTTTGGAGCTTCTCCAGCAGTTACGCTTGATCGTATCAGCCATAGGGCGCAGACTTCTATAAAGAAGTAGGAATAGAGAAGTAGCAATATGAGTAGCAGGAAAAAACAGGCTGCAAAAGTTCAGTAGCACTGTTTGGCTTTGAATATAGAGTTTGATGGTTTAACATTTCCGTTTGGAAAAGATGGTTTTGTGATAAGTAGTATTCTAGTGTCTAATTGGTATAGATAGCATAAGATATAGCTGACTTACCCTAAGTGAATACTGCTGCAATCTATATCGAGTTATTTTCGCAAGTAGAGACGCATAAAAGTTAAAAAGTAAATAATAGAAAGTAAGGAAGGTCTTGGCGGCTGTAGCCGCCAGTCTAGAGTGCTCCAGATGATCGGCACACAAGTCTCACACTACAAAATCCTGAAAAAGCTGGGTGAAGGTGGACAAGGCGAAGTCTATCAAGCTGAAGATACTAGACTTCGCCGGATTGTGGCTATCAAGTTTTTACCTGCCGAACTCGTGGCCGATGAGAAGTCTCGCAAACGTTTTCTTCGTGAAGCCCAGCTTGCTTCAGCACTAGACCATCCAAATATATGCACAGTCTATGAGATAAATGAGTTTAATGGCTTGCACTATATTGTAATGCAGTATTTAGAAGGCAAGCGGTTGAAACAGTTGGTAAGAAGTCGAGCTTTGGATCTCGATTTTGCTATCTCTGTTGCAATTCAGCTAGCCGATGCTCTGGCTGCTGCTCACAATCGTGGTGTGATACACAGAGACGTTAAAGCTACAAACGTGATCATAAATGATCGCGGGCAGGCAAAAATCCTCGATTTTGGACTAGCAAAAGCTACTGCAGACATAGGCGATAAGGCTGTACAAGAGCTTACACAACGCGGTGTTCCGTTTGGAACTGCTGGTTACATGTCTCCAGAACAGGCAAGGGGTGGCAATATAGACCACAGAACCGACGTATTTTCGTTGGGTGTTGTTCTTTACGAGATGGTTACAGGCAAGCTTCCATTTACAGGAAAAAGCAGCGTTGAGATCATGCACGCTGTGCTTCACGATCCACCAACGCCTGTCAACGAGATAGACCCTTCTCTTCCTGCACGTTTGCAGCAGATACTTGAGAAAGCTCTTGCAAAAGACCCTTCACATCGCTACCAGACGATGCGAGATTTTTTTGAGGAGCTAAGATATTTTTACAGAGATATACAGTCAAAGGATGGTAAATACTACGACCATAATGAGTTTGTTCTCCCAAGGCAGAAGAAGTCATCTTGGTTTAAAGATAGTATGATGGGCTGGCTCTACAAAAGGCTGAAACCACGTGAATCGGCTCCTCCTTCCAAGTCACCTCCTGTAGAACCACTACCACCCAATCCAGGCCCAATAACCGACAATCTTGTACAACGTTCAACAATGGCCGATCCTTTGCACGATTCGAGTGCTTCTGCTTGGAAAAGTGCAGACAAGAGGCGCACAGTTGCGATACTTCCATTCAAAAATCTTAGTGGAGATCCAGAAACCGATTTCTACAGTTTCTCTTTAGCCGACAGTGTTATAACAGAACTTGCTTCGCTTAAATCTCTGGTAGTGCGCCCTTCTAGCTACATTGCAAAGTATCACGGACAAAAAGTAGATCCACAGGCAGTAGGCAGAGAGCTTGCAGTTGATGCAGTTCTAGTTAGTACTTATTTGAAGGCTGGCACACGCTTTCGTGTCACTCCGCAACTTATCGACATCAGTACTGGAGAGATACTCTGGGGCGACAAGATAGATGTTGATTACGAAGACATAATAACTATTCAAGACAAGATCTCCCATCACATAGTTCGTGGTCTCTGCATAAACATCAGTGATACGGAAAAAGGGCAGATGGGCAAGCTTGCAACAAGTAATGCTGAAGCCTATGAACTCTACCTACGTGCTCGGAGCACTTACTATAAGTTTGTCTCTCAAACTCTCAAAAAAGAGGATATCGATCTTGCCATTAGTCTATTTCAGAAAGCGATTGGGCTAGATGATAAGTTTGCGCTTGCCCACTCTGGGCTGGGAACTTGCTACGTGCGCTACGTCCTAAAAGGAATAGGTGGAGCAAGCTACTACGAACTTGCAGAAGACGAGTTCAACAATGCTCTCCAACTTGACACAACTCTTGTAGAAGCTCAGCTTGGAATGGTCTACATCTCTCTGCTCAAAGGCCACAAAGCTCGTGCGCGAGAACAGATAAAGAGGCTTCTCAAGAATGCAGGAAACGATTCCAGCGTTCATTCAACCGCAGCAACCATATTCAGACTAGATGGTCTTTACAAGCAGGCTCTGCACGAATATGGGCAGATGCTCAAAATGAATCCAAATGATATTGTGGTGGTTAGCTACAACCGGGCAAGGCTTTTTCTCTATCAGCAGCTTTACGATAGAGCCATAGACGAGTTAGAGGCAGGATTAGCAATAGAACCTAGCCACTGTCTGGCAAAGATCTTTCTTGGCCAAGTCTACCACTATAAAGGTGAATATAAGAAGGCTATAGAATTGATATCGGAAGCACTGGAAAATAATCCCGAAGTCTATGGTGCTATTCCCATACTTTCAGCTTCCTACTGTGCTATAGGTGATTTTGAGCACGCTCTCTCTATCATCACTCCACAGGTAATAGATACTGCTTCTGCAGATCACGACATTTCTTACTGGCTAGCATCGGTCTATGCTATGCAGGGAGATAGAGATAAGGCTATGAAATGGTTTAAGAAGGCCGTGGAGCTTGGAAATGAGAACTATCCTTGGTTTTTAGTGGACTTTAATTGGGATCGCTTGAGAAATGATCCTGAATATGTTGCCATCCTGAAGAAACTTCGGCAACAGTGGGAGCAGTTGAGTGCTGAATAGCATTGAAAACCTTTCTGCTATTTGAGCCATCAGGAAATAGTCTGCAAAACTGCTCATAAAATCGATAGACCTACGCTGATGATTAATCGATAATAGTAGCCAACTGTGGGCAATATGATCGCTTCCTACTCACCTGTAGCAATGAATAATATTTAACACAGGTAAGTCTCATAATTGCCGAATTTAGCTATCTGCTTCTATAACTAATCTGCTTTCTTTTTGGTAGATAGTGATTAAGGATGCTTGACACTACAAGCTAAATGCACGATAAATGGAATCATTCTGAAAAGTCTCAATCAATCATAAGCCCCTTATTAGGTTAGTGGTAGTTAGGAATGTAGAGGTTATGAAAAACTCTGTACGGAAAACCTATGTGATCGGTGATATCCATGGCCGGCTTACCCAACTCAAAGCCCTCGTGTCGAGTCTCGACTATGATCCACAACAGGATAGAATTATTCTACTTGGTGACCTTATAGACCGTGGGGAAGATTCGCCAGGAGTTGTCAACTACGCTTTAGAACTACAGGCAGAAAGCCCAAATTTTGTATGCTTACGTGGTAATCACGAACAGATGATGCTCGATCTAATAGAGTATGGAGACCTGCTTTGGCTTGTACCCGAAAACGGTGGAGCGATCACCATAGCTCAGTACGGCTGCAAATATATTGAAGAGACTTCAACTTTGAGCCTTCAAATACCTAGCTCTCACATAGAGTTTTTTAGCTCTATGCTTCCTTACTTTGAAGATGATAATGCCTACTACATACACGCTAGCTTGACTGTTGGCAAACACCCTTCAGAGTGTGATGAAGAGACTTTAAGATGGAAGCGTGACCCCACCTTTTTCAGGAATTACCATGGAAAACCATGCTTTTTTGGCCATACTCCAACCCGCTATCTTCCTCCAATGGGTGTAGCAAAACTCAATGGTATATATATCTGGGGTTCTGCTATTGGAGTGGATACAGGCTGTGGGCCAGAAGACCCTCTTACTTGTGTTCAAGTTGAGACTATGAAGGTCTATCAAGCATATCCAGGCGGGAAGTTAGAATCATACCAGGCTCGCTTGGGCGAGTTGCCTTCGGTAGCAAATCTCTAAAACTCTTCCAGAAAAATATATATCTGAAAGGTATCTATTCATGAATGACCCCAAACAGACTTTATCTGAAATAGAGCAGTTCCTTAGTGAATCTGTAAGACAGAACGAGATTTTAACAATTGAGGATGTAGATGCTACTTCTATAACCGAACAGATAGCTGAAGATCTGAAAAGAAAGCGGTTTCTGTGGTTGGGATACAAAGTCTATGTTCCCAACAAATTTGTCTGCTACCTTCCTTCTTCCAACCCAGAAAAACTTGAAGAATTTGAAGTAATCTTTAACTCAGCTAGCTTTGTAAAACTTCTAAATAAGTACATTCTTGATTCGGGATACAAACTGTTTGACGACCTCAAAGTAGAAGTCCGCTCCAAACCAACCTCTTCCTTTAGCAAAGTAATAGTAGATTTCTCCTGGCCAGGCACAGAAGAAGAAGTGGAAGATGTAACTGTAAAACTAGATTTGCAGCACGGAACTATACTGGAAGTCTATGATCCGAAACCGGAAATTCCTCGTCTTGCTCGCCTCTCTGTAATCAGTGGTGAGGTCTATAGAGACAACTACCTGATAACAAAACTAGTAACAAATATTGGGCGTCTGCGCAATGTCTTTGATAAAAATAATACTGACTTAATTCGTCGTAATGACTTCATCTTTGCACGCAATATGGAACCTAGCTCACCAAATAGCTCTGTCTCTCGCCAGCACGCTTGCATAGTCTTCAGAGAAGGAAAGTTCTACCTAATCGATCAAGGTAGCGCAAACGGTACTTCTATTGAACGTGCTGGGGTAGACCCTATAGAGGTTTCGGCTGACAATAATCAGGGTGTAGCTCTTGAACAATACGACATTATACGTTTTGGAACAGCACTAGTAAGATTTGAAGATAATGCGAAAATAGGTCTACAAATAGATCGAGATGTAGTACAACCTCTAAGAGAGTTCGAGCCTAGAAACGAGCTTCAAACAACACTTAAACTTACTCGTAAACAGATTGAAATGGAGATGGAGAAGTTGTTAGAGTCTGAGTAGTTTGTAGCTTTTGTCAAAGCTGTAAGAAAGAAGGCTAAATGAGAAGAATTCAAGAAGGGATGGCTGTTATTGTCAATCTGCACAGCCCTCGTGAAAAAATATGGGGGCTGCTTGCAGATATATCCCCAGCCGGAATTCAAGTGCTGGGAATAGACCTGAATACCTTTGACGATTGGGTGAGGATGATCACAAGAAATGAACGAAATATAGGTCTAACATATGTCTTCATCCCAATGTGGCGCATTGAGAAGGTTGTTTTAGACGAGACTATAGGAGATATCTTCTCACTTGAAGAGATGTTCAAAATGCGCGTTGGTATCAGTATTCACGAATACCTTGGATCGGCTGAAACTTCAAGTTAATAGCTTAGCTCTTTATATAAAAGTAAAAACTGATGAAATTTGATACTTTATTATTCGATTTTGATGAAACTTTGGTCTCTTCAAAGGCTGCATACTATGCAGCCTACAAGCACGCTCTTGTTGCACACCTTGGAGATACAGTAGAAGACCTATTTGAAGATATCTGGAAAAGACCACAAGCTCTAAAAGAGTTCTTCAAAAAACAGGGTCGAGAACGCGCTGCTCTGATAATGGAGAGCTTCGAAATCTACTACTACAGTCAACACCACAACCTGAAGACTTACCCATACATAGTTGAAGTGCTTGAAAAACTTCGCACTGCTGGAATTAGCCTTGGTATTGTCTCTCTCAAACCTCGTAGAGCAGGTGAAAAAGAACTCGACTTCTGTGGCCTTCGCCACTTCTTTGATGTAGTAATATGGGGTGATGATGTAGAAGCACCAAAACCTGCACCAGAAGGCTGCTTTCGTGCACTTGAAAACCTCAACGGTAAGCATGCAATCATGTGTGGTGACAGTGTTTCTGATATCGAAATGGGAAAAGCTGCTGGTATTCTAACGGTAGCTGCTCTCTGGGGAGAGGTCGATAGAGAGCTACTACTTGCCACCATTCCAGACTACGAGTGTGAACATCCAGAACAACTAATAGAACTAGTATTAAATTACTGAGACATTTGATTTTAAGCTGTATTGCTTGTAGTAGTCCCCTATCCATATACCAGATAGTTAATGCTGGCTTGGAAGTGTTTACACTGTCTTTGATGGTGGGCATGAGCCTTTCTTACTACTTTCGTAGCGTACAAAACAACCCCATTGCTTTAGCTGTGAGAATATAAACAAATGTTCCAGAACAGTTCTTTTATCTAGTGCTTGGTTAGCTACTTCATCATAAAGACACTGTATTATTCTTTTCTTTTTCAACACAACTGCTTTGTTTATGTACTATTGCAGATCCCAACTGAAAGGAAACATTCTTTTGACAATCTACTTTCAAGGGCTATCATAATCTAAGAGACTCTTATTCTTTGAGATTTCTTGTATTATGAATAATACAAAGACACCCAATTCAGAGGAGTTAAAGGAGATGGCAAGAACATTGCTCAAAGTAAAACGGTGGGCACAAATAACCTTACCCGCCGAGATCCGTCGGGAACTTAAATTGTCAGAAGGCGACTATCTGGAGGTTGAAAGAGTCGAAGGAGGAGTTTTACTTAAACCCGTACATATTGAGCAGCTAGAGCAAGACACACTATCCTTAGAGGAATGGGAAAAACTTCAAGCTGATATTGCCGAAGGTGCGACAGTGTGGGCGGAACGAGACAAGGAGATAGCAGAAGAATATTTACCACTTGAGGAAGAACTATGGAGCAAACTCTAAATGTGGTACGTGGTGAAGTATACCTTGTACGTTTTGATCCCACCGAAGGCTCAGAAGTAGGGAAAACCCGTCCGGCTCTTATTTTACAGAACGACACTGCCAACCGCACCAGTCCAATAACGATAGTTGCCGCAATCACTTCTAAATTTAACCCAGCCAGGCTCTACCCAACAGAAGTACTTATTAAGGCTGGGGAAGCCGGTTTAACAAGGGATTCTGTGATACTACTTAATCAAATACGATCTATAGATAAAGTAAGGCTTTTGAGCTTAGTGGGTAGCATTGAACCCCAAACAATGATCCAAGTAGAAAGAGCTATTAAGGTTAGTTTTGGACTATTGAAACCAGCCGCGAAGAGATAAATTTGTTAGTTATATAGAGAATATTATGGAAGACAGACTTAATTGAGACGTGGTCATAAATCAGGCGGCACGAATAAGGGGCTTGATGCCAAGGCCAATAGGTAAATTGAAATTAAATTGGTAAAAGAGAACCAATTGAAAAAGAAAAACGGCACCTAAAGTAAAAAGTTTAGTAAGCCTGAGACCTTTGAAAGGCAAGCGAGCCCGCCAATCAAAAACGGTCTTAAATAAAGCATTAAAAGGTTCAATGGATTGAGAACGTAATTTATGAAAAAGGCGACGCAACTCAACCCCATCATCCAAGTGAGGATAAGCACCAGATTGGGGTGTAATGAGGATGCGGTTGCGATCTTCACAGTGTTTATGAAGATCATCATTATTATAATGTTTGTCGCCAAGTACAAAATTAACTTGCTTAGAGAGTTGATCAAAAAGCAATGGAGCAACAGTAGCATCATAAGTATTAGCTACGGTCAGTTCAGCAGACAATGGTATCCAAATTTTACCAACACTAACAGCCATATGAAGTTTCCATCCATACCACCAACCATGCCAGCCAGATTTGC
>JAEUQL010000010.1 GCA_016789295.1 Blastocatellia bacterium
TTTGGTTTTCCAAAAGTACAAGCTCAAGCACGATTACCACTAAAGGACGCTGCTGCTTTAAATACAACTCGTTGGGCATTATACAATAGGTTAAAAACATTAGGCTTGTCATTAGAAACAGGAAGTGGTGGATTAACTAAGTTTAATCGCAGTAACCAAAACTTACCAAAAGCACATTGGATAGACGCAGTCTGTGTTGGCAGTAGTACACCACAAAAATTGGATATTGATAAAGTTAAACCATTGCAGATAAAGGCTACTGGACACGGAAACAGACAAATGTGTTCTATGGATAAATTTGGCTTTCAACGTACTAAACCTAAAGCCTCAAAGAAGTTTTTTGGCTTTCAAACAGGTGATATTGCAAAGTCTATTGTTACTAATGGTAAGAAAGCTGGTACTTACTTGGGTAAAGTTGCGGTTCGCGCTACTGGCTCTTTTGACATTTTTACCTCTTCTGGCAGAGTTTCTGGCATTAACCATAAGTATTTCAAACTGTTGCATTTTTGCGACGGCTATTCTTATTCTTACTTAGCTCAAAACAAGACTGCTATTCCTCCCACGCCTAAAGCCGTGGGAGGAATTGCGGGAGATCTGTGATTATATCTGACTCTGCAAAAAGCTCATTAAGTGTCACATACTTGACACCTAAAGCTTCACAAATTTGATTTGGATATGGGTCGTATGCAAGAAGTTTACAGCCAAATCCTTTGATGATTTCTGCTACTACCTGCCCTATTTTTCCTGTCCCTACAATCCCAACAGTACGTCCCCTCAAGTCAAAACCCAACAACCCATTTAGTGCAAAGTTACCTTCTCGAACTCTAGAGTATGATCTGTGAATTTTTCTGTTGAGTGCTAGGATCAACCCTATGGTATGCTCAGCAACAGCATAAGGTGAATATGCAGGAACACGAACTACAGTCATTGCAAGGCGTTCTGCAGCAGCCAAATCAACATTATTGAACCCTGCACAACGTAGTGCAATCAATTCTGTGCCTCCACGTGCCAGAAGTTCCAGTGCTTCTTTATTCAGTAGGTCATTAACAAAAACACATATAGCAGGGAAGTTGATGGCAAGCGGTAACGTTTCTAGAGTGAGGCGTGGTGTAAAGAAAAAAAGTTCGTGACCATAGGATTGATTGGCTTTTTCCAAAAACCTTCTGTCATAAGATTTTGTACTAAATACCCCTACTTTCATTGTTTATATCTCCCAACTCTGAATACAGATATATTTACTCAATTTCAATACTGACTCCACTAGCAATAGCTTGAAAAGCTAGTACTTCCCCACCGTTTCTTCTCAAAACTTCTTCAACAGCCTCTTTTCTACCTGAATCAACAATGAAAGTAATACAGCCTCCACCTCCTGCACCACAAACTTTTGCTCCAATACTGCCAGCTTTTGAAGCCTCTTCAATCAGCTTTTCTATAATTTCTGTTGAAACTCCAGGTGATAGCAGTTTCCGCTCTTGCCACTCCCGATTGAGTAGTTCAGCTACCGTTTCCATATCTCCTGTTTTCAGAGCTATTTGCATACTAGCTGTTATGTCTCTGATCTTGTCAAACCTCTGAAAAAGTTCTTTATCACCGTCTATATGCTTTTTGTATATTTCCCAGTTGTTGGTTCCACTGAAGTGTGGTTTTCCTGTATAGCAAAGCACTACACGTTCATTGAGCGTCTGTAAGGATAAGCCTATTTCTTGCCTTTTAACTCCTTCCACCCCAAGAGCTATGGAAGCTAACCCTCCATACATAGGTGGATAGTAGTCTTGGAGGCCAGCCGGTACTTTGATTACTTGGGTTTCTATATTTTGAGCAATGGTCAACAGTTCTTCTTTTGTAAATCCACGACAGACAAAAGCATTGAGAGCAGCACAGACAGCTATGTTGAGAGCAGAAGAGCCACCTAGTCCTGAACCCGCAGGAGCCAAACATTCAGTAGTCAAAGTAAAGCCACCTTCTGGGGCAAAGAACTTGACAAGCCTAACGAGCAGATCAAGCTCTTGATCCTCTTTAAGATCCCGTAACCCTGATGCTTCTACCAATTTTTCTGTATCTTTAGAGATAAGTTGAATACGTTGATCCAACCGTGCTTCTAACCTACAGTTAGCATAGAGACTTATTGCAAAGTTTATAGTCTGGGCACCTGGATGAAACAGATAGAGTGGCCATAAGTCTACAGTGCCACCAGCAAGATCAATCCTGGTTGGTGCAGAAGTTACAATTGCCATAGATACCTCGTCATAGAAAAAAGTAGAAAATGATAGCCAGAAAGTAGCAAAGTGACAAAAACTTTTGCCCTCAACTTGTGGGCTGAGGGATGTTGTCTCTTTTTACCGCTTGATGGTAGCATTAAGCTCCTAAAAAAATTTGTACTTTATTACTAAAAAGCTGCACAAGTAAGGAGAAAAGCGTATGAAAGAACAGAGTTCAGAAATAATAGTGAATGACCGTAGAATGTTCAACCGAGATGGGTCGCTACGCGAAAACCTTCAACAATCTGACATTTCAACAACCAATTCTCCAACACCATCAGAACCAGTAGAAGAACAGTCCAAGCAAAACACTCAACCAAAAGAGAAGAAACAAGGTATTTCACAGCCGTTTTATAATCTTTTGAGTATGCTGACCACAAATGCACTGATAAGCCTTGGGGGCGACGTGCGTTTTGGTCGTGGTGGAGTAGACCTTGAGACTGCTCGTCAGTTTACCGACATGCTCTCTTCACTCAAAGAAAAAACTGCAGGTAACCTCTCCGAAGAAGAAGAATCTATACTCAACGAAATGGTTTCACGTCTAGAGATGGAGTATGTTTCGGTAGCCAATCAGATATCGATGAGTGCTAAGAAGTAGTATGAAGATAACCTTTCTTGGCACTGGTACTTCTGTTGGTATTCCAATGATTGGATGCCAGTGCGAAACTTGTCTTTCTTGCGATACACGTGACAAAAGGCTACGTGCCTCGATAGTTCTGGAAAATCATGGAAAGAAGATACTTGTAGATCCATCAATAGACTTTCGTCAGCAAGCTTTGAGAGAAAGATTAGACACACTTGATGCAATATTTGTCACACACTGCCACGCTGACCATGTTTTTGGTCTGGACGATATTAGACCAATAAATTTCAGATCTGGAGTTATAGGCTGTTATGCTAGTGAAACTACCTGGCGCGAATTGAAGCGTATCTTCAGCTATGTATTTAAACCATTCTCTTTGAGTAGCCTTCCACAGATCTTTGCTCATACAATAGAAGGAAAATTCTCAATATTTGGGCTTGAAGTAACACCTTTGGAAGTTATACACGGAAGGCTACCTGTCACAGCTTTTCGCTTCAACAAAACAGCTCTTTCTGTAGCATATGTCACCGACTGCAATATCATTCCAGAAAATACACTTGAGCAGTTGCAGAATCTAGATCTACTTATACTTGATGCACTCCGTCACCGCGAGCATCCAACACATCTTACTCTTGAAAAGAGTCTGAAATACATTGAACAGTTACGGCCTCGGCGTGCACTACTTACGCATATGTCACACGATCTGAAGCACGAAGTAGTTAGCAACGAGCTTCCCGAAAATGTGGCTCTTGCCTATGATGGGCTTCAGGTAAATTTATGAAAATTTTTCACGAAACAGATAGTGAAGAGATCAGAAAACCAACAATCATTACGCTAGGTATCTTTGATGGTTTACACCTTGGCCATCAATTGATAATGAAAAAAGTAGTAGAACGCGCCAAATCTTCCAACATAGTTCCTACAGTAGTTACTTTCTTTCCACACCCACGCGCAGTTCTACATCCTGAAACAGCTCCCCCGCTACTTCATACATTTGACCAGAAAGTAGAAGGGATGGAATTTTTAGGAATTGAACAGATAGTTGTTATACCTTTTACTAAAGAGTTTGCTGTAACTTCTGCAGAAGAATTTACTAAAAAAGTTCTTGTCGAAAAACTTCAAGCCAAAGAAGTATATTTAGGAACTGGGTTTGCCTTTGGCCATGGCCGAGAAGGCAATATAGACAAGCTCAAAGAGTTTAGCCAAAAATACGGCTTCCTTGCTGATGAAGCAGAAGAAGTACAACTCCATAGACACCGTATTAGTTCAACGCTTATACGGCAATTTATTAAAGAAGGTAGAATGAGTCTTGCACGCCGTATGCTAGGCCGTTTTTATGGTGTAGAAGGTGTAGTTATAGAAGGTAGAAAACTTGCTAGCAAACTAAATTTTCCAACAGCAAATTTGATTCCACATAACAGTGTGCTACCGAAAGATGGAGTCTATGTAACATTGACGCTCGTCGATGGCATCTGGCGTCGTAGTGTCACAAATGTTGGTGTGAAACCAACAGTTACAGGTGACAATCAGAGACTTGTGGAATCACATATTCTCAATTTCAACGCCAGTCTTTACAACAAAACGATCCGATTGAGGTTTTTGCATCGTATTCGAGACGAAAGAAAGTTTCCTTCCATAGATCTGTTGAGAGAGCAGATTGGGCGTGACTGTGAACGTGCAAAAAGGTACTTTCAGAATAGGCTAGTAAAAAAACTTATAGAATTTGAGTGATTCAGACTGGAGGATGTGGTTTATGCAAAGAGTCCAAAAGAGGCTACTATCTGCTGACAAACTGTATGAACCGTCTTCTAACCAGCCCTTATTAGGTGAATCACAACTTACTGAACCTAGCAAACAACTTTCTGTTTTAAGTCCTCCAGCTATCTACAATCCAGAAGCACAGATTGGAGACTTTGGCATCAGAGGCTGGCTGCGTACTCTGCACCTTTTCTACTTTTTTCTAAGCTTTGGCCTGAAGCTTTACCTAGATAAACTTGCAGCATTGTCAACAGCAGAAGAACTAGATACTAGATTTCAACGCTTTCTTTACTGGTTTGCAAAACTTCGTCGGCGAGGAATCCAGATAGCAACACTCAATCAGAGACGCGCTGTTTGGCTTACAGATAAGATAGCAGTGCTTGGGCCTACTTTTATTAAGATAGGTCAGACACTCTCTACACGACCTGACATAGTGCCAGTTGAATACGTGAAAGAGTTTGCTAGACTGCAAGACCAAGTTCCAGAGTTTTCAAACACCAAAGCTTGGAAGATCATAGAAAGAGAGCTTGGCAGCGCACCAGAAGAAATCTTTGCAACCATCGACCCACAACCCATAGCAGCAGCCAGTCTTGGGCAAGTCTATAAAGCAGAGCTGAAGACAGGTGAAGTAGTTGCCGTAAAAGTTCAACGCCCAGGTGTTGAAACTCTCATAAATCTTGATCTATCTATCATTCGTCAGCTAGCTACATATATCGAAAGAAAGTACCCAAACATCATGTTTGGAATAGAGTGGAGACCAATAATTGAAGAGTTTGCGCAGATAATCTTTCAAGAACTTAACTACTTGCAAGAAGCAGAAAATGCAGAAACTTTTCGTAAAAACTTTGCACAGTGGAAAGAGATATACGTACCCACAATCTACCCAGACTACAGTTCCAGAAGAGTTCTGGTTGAAGAGTTTATAGAAGGCTTCAAAGTTGATGATATACAAGGACTTTCTAGTAACAATTTTGATCCACTATCTATTGTCAAACTCATCTCTAAAACCTATCTGAAACAGTTACTTGAAGATGGTTTTTTTCATGCAGATCCACATCCAGGAAACCTGCGTGTAATGAGAGATGGAAGACTAGCCTTTTTTGACTTTGGTATGGTAGGGCGACTTACGAGCGAAACACAAACACGTCTGGTTGATTGCTTCTTTTACATAGTGGAAAAAGATGTTCATGGAATAGTTAAAGCTTTGATAGATCTGAAGTTTGTTAAAGAAGGCTTTGATGCAGAAGAATTTCGACCAGCTATAGAAGAGATATTTGCTCATTATGTTGGTCTGAAAATAGGACAACTTAAGTTCAGAGAGCTTACACAAGCTATCTCAGAAACACTTTATAACCTTCCCATTACTTTTCCTGCAGATATAACTTTTGTTATGCGAGCACTCACCACAATAGAAGGTCTTGGTATCTTGATCGATCCATCTTTCAGCTTCTTTGATACTGTAAAACCTTATGCCAAAGAGTTTATGCTCAAACGCGAAGGCCGCCACCTTCGTGACAGAATTTTTGGGCAGTTGATGAGAGGCGAAAATGGCAACATTTCATGGAGCAAAGTCTGGAAGCTTGCAAAAATGGCTTTCAAATTCTATCTAGGCTCAAAAGATTCACAAAAGCGATGACCCTCCTAAAATCGACTCTGTATCCTTTTGTAACTTCTCATCAATGTTACTTATTAGAGTCTCAACTACTGCTTTATCTGACCAGAGAGGATATTTTTTGAGAAGCTTCAGATCTTCAATCTGCATCTTGTCTAGGTTGTATATGCGTCTTTTTTCTTGGTTTGCAATAGCACCTCGACGCTCTATACCTTCAGGAGGTAGATAATCGACCATCTGCACGCTACTTGTATGGACTAAAACCTTCTCTTCTTTTTTATTGTTAATAAAGACATGCAGTCCTGCTTCCTGCTCAAAACGTGGATAGGCAAGATAACCATTGACAACTATAACAATTCCTATAACTCCTTGGTGTGGCTTAGAAACAAATTCATCGGGTTTTGTTACACGAAGACGTTCGAGAATTCCATTGTAGCCCCGATCAGGGCCTTCTTTTTTGTCCGTTCGTTCTTCTTCTTTCTGTTCTTCACTCTTTTTACTAACGGTCAATCGGTATACGTGTATATCAGTGCTTTCACTAGATGCTTTGAGAAAATAACTCTGAGCAATTGTAGAAAGCCTTGCTGGAAATTCACTATAAACAGCAATTAAAACATAGTCTGGCTTTGCAAACTTTAAAGAAAATGCCAAAGAAAGAAGTATCTTCCAGTCTTTTTCTATCTTTTGCAAAATAGTACTACTTCTCTCAAATGAACTTTTCTTGTAAAACTTTGTTAGAGCCTCGTCTTCAAGTAGCACTATCTGGTTGTAGAGCTTGTTGGTCTGCTCTTCAACTTGCTTATATTTTGAAAGCTTTGCTACCTCTTCTATATCCTCTGGCTTTTTCCACGTTTGACTAGAAAGCCTCTTTTCTAACCGTCCAAGCTTAAAAATAGAGTTAAGGATCTCTATGCCCATAGGACCGTGTTTTAGCTGCTGTATATCTCTTCTTAAACTTGCACAGTGTGACGCATATTCAACCTGAGCAGTCACTTCTTCTATAGAACTCTTCTTCTGCTGTGCCACTACTGAAACCTTCAATCCTGTGCTGTTGGCTTCTACAACAGCAGAAAGGCTCTCTTGCATAGAGTACTGGTTGAGACTTTCAGCAAGTGGTACAAGCATCTCTTTCTCTATCATCCGCTTGAGTGGTCTAGCTCCGTATTTTGGATCGTAGCCTTTTACTGCTAGGTACTTTGTAACCTTTTCGTCAACTACTATATTCACACCGCGTAGTTTCAGCCCATCGCGCCCACGTACTTTCTCTATCTCCTTCTTGGCCACCTGCAAAATAGTCTCTTCATTAAGCGGAGCAAAAGGAACTATACGGTCGATACGGTTAAACATCTCAGGACGCAGAAACTTACGCACCTCTTTAGTAAAGTGTGCTTTGGCATGCTCAACTTCAGTTGGTTGCAAAAATCCCGTTAAACCGTGCTGAAAAGAGTCTGCACCAAGATTTGAAGTCATAATCACTACAGAATTGCAGAAGTCTGCAAGCTTTCCTCCAGCATCAGTTAATCTACCTTCACCTAGCACTTGGAGTAGTAGGTCAAAAAATGATGGGTCTGCTTTCTCAAACTCATCGAGCAGTAGCACAGAGAATGGTTGCTCGCGTATCTTTGCTGTTAGTAGTCCTTCAGAAGAGGTCGTTTCCCCTATCAGTCGTCTTACTGCAACTGGGTCAGCATATTCACTCATATCAAAGCGGATCATTCTTTCTCGGTCACTGAAAAGAAACTCTGCCAAAGACTTTGCCATTTCAGTCTTTCCAACTCCTGTTGGGCCTATAAAAAGTAGTGATGCCAAAGGTTTACCGCTACGAGTTAACCCTGTTTTGATCATGGCTATTAGATCCAAAATCAGCTCTATACTCTGCTGTTGACCCATTACACGAGACGAAAACCAGTTGCGCGTCTGCTCAAGATCGAAAGCTACTTTCTCGTCCAGAAGAAATATTGGTAAACCTGTTTCTTGTGAAAAGGCTGCAATTACTTCATCCTTGTTTACTGGTTCTGTTTTTGACCTTTCTTGAAGAATGTTTTTGAGAAATCTAACAGGTCTACCAGGATAGGCCGAGTAGGCTGCATATCTTCTGTGCAAATGGTCTAGTTCGTCGATAGCTTCTATTTCTATCATTTCTTGCTGTTTTTTATTTGTGCTTAGTTGTAATGCTGAACTGAGTAAGATGGAGCGACTTTTTTCAACTGACGGCTCTTCTAGTTTGATCTGATAGAAGATTCCTAGTAGATGTGGGTCTTCTTTCTCTATGATAGCCAACTGCTCAGTAGTAGCTTCAACAATTGCTAAAAAATCTCCTCTTCGCAGATAAGGCCGAAAGAAACTTGCTATTCCCTGACTGTTGCCTTCGTATTTGCCAACCTCCATCAGTTCCACAAGATTTCCCATAACTAAAATAGCTTTCTGTTTAGAAACTTCACGCCAAACTTTCTGACAACGCTCTTGCCACATTCCATAGCCCGTCATTCCTGCAACTAGGCGTGAGCCACTGGTTGCCCAGAAAGGTGTTCTACCTAGTTGGAACGAAGAGCGATGGCGTACAAGTTCGTGAATAGTAGCTGTTTTGCCAACACCCGACGCACCAACAAGGAGTACACTTCTTGGAGCACGTCCAACAAGCACTTCTGCCAAATCCTTTACTGTTTCACCTACTTCAAAAGCAGGCTCAAGTTTCTGCTTGGTTAGATCAATAGCTACCTCATCAAGAATATTTTTCTCTTCCTTGGAGTCTTTTTCACCTTGAGCCAACTTTTTTGGTGTTTTTATATCTGCACTAACTGAAACATCTTTAAGGCTGAGCGACGCTATTCGTTGAAGCCATATGAGCGGCTCCAGCGAAGATAAGGCTTTACGCCGCATCAACTCTGCCCTAACTTCACGTTCCACCAGCTTGTCAAGTTCTTTGTGATCCTTTGCAATAACTTCAATACCCAGAGCAGGAATAGAAATAATTACAGCTTCTTCACCGTGTTGCCAGCATACAGTGTGAAACATTAGCAGGACAGGTTTACGCCAAAAAGTTGTTGTCTTCTGAGAAGGTAGTACTTCAATAGATATCTTGCCTAGTTCTGGTTTTGATGGAAGGTGTTTTGTATAGAGTAGACGATGGTTAAACTCTTCGAGTTCACGTCCAATATTTGCTTTCAGATCCTCTTCAATCTTCTCAGCATTTATGTCAAAACGAGAAACACCTGGAAAAAGAAGGCTCTCTGCAAGATAAAACTCATTCTCAAGTTGTGAGAATATGATAGTAAGATTAAATTCGTGTTTTGGCATTATCCTCAGCTCTAGTAATTATTAATCTACAATCGTGTAATAAACGCCAACAGATAGTAACACATTGACAACAAAAATTTCTTACTAAAAAGCTAGACATTATTCTTTTTCAATGTCTGTTAATAGAGATATATCGGCTCGTTGGCGAGAGTTTTCTAGAAATTTTTCTATCTCTTTATCAACCTTCTCTTCTATTAATATCTGTTCTATCAAAGAGCGTTCTTTTTCGGTTGGAGTTTCTCCAGTTCTTTTGCCGCTAACTGAAAGTTTTGGCTTGAGGATATTCTGAAAATAGTTTTGAATCTCTTCATCGGTGATAATTGCAAATGACCGAAAGCGAAAATCGATATAGTTCAAGATCAGAAGTCGTTTACCTATCAGATCGATGAGAGTTTCAGCATTTATTCCGTATTTACGGATGCGTTTGTAGAAATCATCTTCTGAAGAAAATTGCTTGATTAACACCCCTATTTCTCTGGATATATCGGCCTGTGTTGGTAATATGTTAGGTATACGCGCTGCTTCACTAAGAAATAGTCTCTGATCGATCAATCTCTCAAGCATCTCTCTGTAGTTCTGTCCTGAAATACTACCTTCGTCTATGCTTGGGTCAAGAACCAATGCCCAGACTATATCGCTTTGAGTTATCGGCTCACCATTTATAGTAGCTACTATCTGATCAACAATCAGACTGTTTTTTGTAGCAGTCTGTGCTTGTGACAAAAGAGTTGATATTAAAATTATGATTAAACTAAAAATAGCTTTCATTAAAATTCCAAAATTAAAATGCTTGGCCAAAATTGAAATGGACTCTGTATCCACGTTCTCTAGAAATACTTGGGTTTATCAGATAACCAAAATCTACTCTGACAGGTCCTAGTGGTGTGTTTAATCGTAAACCTGCACCTACAGTGTTAGAAAAGTCTTTGATGTTAAGCTTTGACAAGCGACGAAAAACATTACCACTGTCGTGAAATACCACGCCAGCAAGCTTTTTCACTACTGGAAAACGCATCTCAGAGCTGACTACTACTAGAGCATTTCCACCTGTTGGCCTACCGTCTGCATCACGAGGCCCTGCCAATTGAAATCCAAAGCCGCGTAGTGTGTTAGAACCACCACTAAAGAAACGTTCACTGATAGGTATTCTCTGTTTATTAGAGTCATAAGCTCTTGCAAGGCCAAGCTGGAGGTTTGAAGCAAAAATAAGTTTTGGTGCAGTTTTTACCTCTAAGTATCTTTGATGTGTTAAGAAAAATCTTAAAAAATCGGCCTCATTTCTTGATATACCTGATGCAAGGTCAGCAGTTGTAAAAGTTCCTTTAGTTGCGTCAAAGATATTGTCGCGGGTATCTCTTATGTAAGTGCCTGACAGTCTAACAATCTGAAAATCAAGGCTTCTTCCATCAAAAAGTGTAGTATTTATTCGAGCTAGCGAAGAGCGAAAGATCAGTTCACTCTTTTCGTCTACTTGTCGCTCTACTTGCAAAGTTCCTACAAACTGACTCAGCTCAAAACCTACTTGTCGAAGCCTAGAATAGAATGCAACGGCTATTGGATTAACAGGAAGACCGAAAGGACGTGGAAACTGATAAGAGAGTTGTGCTACTTGCTCGCGTCTACTTGCTCTTAGTGTCAAGGTAGCTGTTTGTAGCCTTGACAAGAAATTCGACTTTGCTATCTGCAAAAGCCCTCTTGGGCCGTCTTCGCTCTGCAACCCAAATCCATATATCAGGGTGTATTGAGGTGCTTCCACAGTATCGATATAGATTGTATGAAGTGCTTGGCCTTGGTCATTATGACCACTAAGCTCATTTCTGATTGAAATATTTCTAAAAGCACCTGTTGCATAGAGACGTTGCTCACTAATAATCATCTCCTCACGTCTGAGAATATTACCTTCACGAAATGTTAGGTACTTGCGGATGATACCTTCCTGAGCCGTGCCACGATTGCTAATAACAATTCTGTTGATAACAATCTGCTCACCTTCACGAATACGAAAAGTTATATCTGCACTTTCTTCGTCAGGTCTTATAAGCAGTGCACTTACAGAAGCTTCTGCATAACCTTTTTCATTGTAAAATTTTATAAGGCTATCTACATCTTCATTCAGCCTTCTTTGAGAAAAATAAGAGAGTTCTTTATTTGGTACTGCATTACTCAAATCTTTGTCAGAAAAGACGCTATTGCCCTCAAAAGCTATCTGTTTGATAAGCATTCGAGAACCTTCTTCAACAACAAATGTCACAATAAGATTTTCATTGTTAGGAGAAACAGCAAGGCGCCGCTCTACAACTTTCGCTTTTGGAAAACCTAATTCCTGAAGTCTGTTTGTTATTCGCTCACTATCTTGTCTAAGAAGAAGTTGGCTAGTAATGCCACGAGAAAAGAAAGTTGCTTCACGAGACCTTAAAATAAGTTCTATGGACTGTTGATCAAAAAAATTTGTTCCTATGACTTGTATATCTGTTAATCGATATCTCTGGTTCTTTTCTACATCAAACAGTATCAATAGTTTTTCATTATCTTCAACTTGTGATGATTCTGTCTTAATACTTATGTCAGCAAAGAAATAACCTTCTTTTTGTACAATATCTAGCAATTCTAGCCTAGACTCTTCAATGATTAGATCGTCAATGCCTGCTTTTGTAAAGATCGACAACTCTTCTCTCAATCTGCTCTTCTTTACACTAAAACCATCTACTTCAACTTCAACTAGCGGGCCAGAATCTATCTCTATTTTTATATCAACACTATTTTGTTCACTTATGTATTTTATTTCTGGTGATTTAATCTCAAGAGCAAGGTAGCCAGCCTCAGAATACTTTTTGCGCAGCATTAGCATATCGTTCTGAAGTGTAGTTTGAGAAAAAGGGGCTTCGGCTACAGTTTTGAATCCTGCTACAAGCGTGTCAACGGGTAATCTAGTCTTGCCTGTAATTTCAACTCTTCTCACCATTGCTTGCTCGCCTGGCATTATTTCGAAATCTACAATAGCTCTTCCTCTTGCTAAATCTGGCTTGATAGAACTATCTACTACTACTTGAAAATAGCCAGCTTCGTCATAAAATTCCACCAAATTTTCAGCCGAACTGTCTATGTTTGTTTGCAACAGCCTACTTCCAGGATCAAGACCTACTAGCTTTGATCTCAAATCAGTGTCAGAAAGAACTATATTTCCAGAAAAAGTTACTTCTTCAACTTTTAACTGCAAAGCAAGCTGAAACACCAGCTCTACAGTCTCGCCAACAACCACTGCTTCTGTTTTGACACCTGAAGCACGTCCAGAGGTGTAGAGCGATTTTACTGATTCTCTTATCTTGGCTAGAGAAAATCTCTCCCCAGGACGGATATTTATTGCATCAAGAAAGGGTGTTGTATCAATATTTTTTTTGATACCTTCTACATTAACTTTAACGGCTGATATCTTTTTTCCTTGAAATGGACTTATATCTTGAGCTTGTACACTTAGAGCAGTTGTTGAGAGAAGTAGAAAGAGAAGTAGTGCAAATTTTCGTGAAAAGCTGAGAAACTGTTCTGATAGAGATCTCATTTGGGGCATACTCAAAATCTCTTCCTAAACCTTACATCAAAACCGTAAGTGCCATCTTGTTCTCTCACACCAACAAGCGAGACATTGCGATTTAGCCTATATTCAATTACCACGACTTGCTCTCGGCCAGTAGTCAAGTCTGCAGAGTAGGTTACAGAAAGGTCTTTGGTTACTCTTCTACCAAGGGTTATCCGAGCTGTGGGGTTTGCACCCCGTCCAGCTAGCAAAGGATCAACTTGAAAACGGTTAAGTCCGAAAAGCTTTCCTGTTCGCTGTTCAATCTGTTCAGAAAGTGTTCCTGTCAAAATACTTACTGCTGCTTGTGATTCAATAGCTCTCGTTCCTGTTTCTTGTGTTATCCCAGTTATGTTTTGTGATATCTGTCCAGTGGTCAGTAGCGACACAATATCACTTTGTGAGAGTGCAGGTTCAGACCTTAAAACTGAATTGATCCTTGAAGGAGTACCTGTAAAGTTTAGAACTATTCTATAACCTTGAATTTCCGTATCAGCTTCAAAAACAAACCTAGTTTGACCGTTGCGATTTTCTGGAAAATCTATCACGCCCTGAGATATGTTGTACCTATCATCACGAAGAATTAGAGAACCTTTTGTAATCCTTGCCTGCCCAGAAATTACTAGATCATCTAGTTTTCCATTTAATTTAATAGAACCACTGCCAACAAGATCGGCCAAGTTATTGTTGATTATCACCGACTCACGAGCTGTAAGAGTTACATCTAGAAAAATGTTATTTCCAAGAGTTGGTACTACAGTTGTGATATCTGTGTTAGAAAATATTGCTGTAACAGTTCTTATGTCAGTAAATTGTGTGTATTCGGCTCGACGAATGTTGACATTACCACTAATGAGCTGAAAACGTCTACCACCTTGAACAACCAGTTCTCCATCAACTATTGATCTTACTGATGATGGATAGTTAACTCTAACCTCTTTACCTTTTATCCCTACTCGAAATCTTTCTGGCACAAAATTGTCAAGTACTGCACCACCATCAAGAGTTATCTGTCCAGCTCCAGATTTTGCTACAAAGCTTTCTATCACAGCTCTATTAGCAGTAAATAGAAGTCGCCCTTTACCTTCTTGTACTGCCAAAGGAAAGCCTAAATAACGGAAAGAGACATTGCTGAGATCTACTTTTCCTGTAAGCCTTGCTGGTTCTTTTGGAGAATTGACCACAGCAGCAGTTACACTGGCTATCCCTCCAACAGAAAGCGAGCGAGAGAAAGTATTTATAAGCTTTAGATTTAACTCTCCTTGTAATTGCAAAGAACTATTCGTAGTAGAGGACAGGTTACCTGAAACTGCAAGGCTAGTTCCTTCACCTTTTAATTTTAAGTTCTTGAAAGAGATCTTTTTGCTATCTGCTTCTATCATTACAGCACCATCATTTGCTACAAGATAGGCAAGATCTCCTTCTTCTACTGCTTCAACACGCATTGCTAGAGATGTCAGATCTGCAACCACTTTGAGATCTTTAATACCTATCCCTTCATCTCCTGCAAGTGGCCCACGAATTTTGAGGCTTCCCGTTGCTGCTGCGTTTAGACGTGGTGGAGCACTGATAAAGAGGTTGAGTAGTGGCAGTATTGATCTATCCTTCAGTTTGATTTCAGCTTCAAGAGGAAGATCATCAGCAAGCTTTACCTTGCCAGAAAGGTTATATGGAGAGTCAAGATAAGAAGCTTTTAGATTTAGTTCTGCAACACCGTTAACAGTACTTGTTACTAGTTCTAGATCTTTCAATTCGCTCTCACCGATCATCAATCTGGAACTTGAAAGAAAGATGCCAAGCTTTGGATCAGAGATATTACCTGCACCACTAACTTCTGCTTTGATTGGAGCAACAGAAACTTTTCTCTCCTTGAAAGACTTTAAGCCAGATATATCAAGTTTTTTACTTCCTAACCCTATTTTGTAATCTCCAGTATTGGTGTCATATGTAGCTTTACCGTTAATGAATCCTATAGGTAGTTCAATGTTAAGTTGGTTAAAATCTAGCTTCTCTTTTCTAACAGCAAATCCCAGGTCTGCTGTCTTGAAACTACCTTCTGGATTCATATTTCTTATCTTGAGGTCTATTCCACCTTCTATCTGTTTAAGTAGCAACTGAAGACTGTCTACTTTATTAGAAGCAATTGCCCCTAAACTAGGTAACCCTTCTAGATCAACTCTGCCATCTATCTTTCCATCAAAGCTGTTCAGGATTGTATAGACCTGTACTGAACCACCTTTGACCAACTCTTCTGAAACAAGCTTGATGACAGGAGCAGGAAGGGAGAAAGAATCAAAATGAAACTTTGCCGAAGTTTCTCCATCTTC
Organism: Blastocatellia bacterium; assembly: GCA_016789295.1. Lineage (GTDB taxonomy): Bacteria > Acidobacteriota > Blastocatellia > Chloracidobacteriales > JADJPF01 > JAEUQL01. The sequence goes on from JAEUQL010000010.1 coordinate 15,407, forward strand.
TGATAAGGTTGTCTTAAAGTCTATGGAAAGGCTACCACTTCCTTGGCTATCAAATTGAGCATTTTTAACAAAAAGCTGGTTTGTAGAATAAAGTATAGACCCTGAAAAACTACCTATCTCCTGCTTGCTAAATAGTAGCTTCTCTACAAAAAGCTCTCCATTGATCGAAGGAGACGAGTTAACCTCTCCCTTAAATAGTAGTTTTCCAACAGCACCTATCTCGTTCTTCTCTTCTGGTAGTTGAAAAAGTTCTAGTTGTCTGGCTAGCACTTTTCCTTCTTCTATATTGGCCGATTCTAAGTCAACATTTAGCTTAAAGTTGCTACCATTTACAGAACCATTCAGATTGAGCTTTGTGTTGTCGGTTGCGAAGTTGGCTTGTGAAAGAGTCAACAGATTATCGGAAATCGTGGCTTCTATATCAGCTTTGATTGCAATAGCTTCATTTGCTACTGTCTTTGCTGCAATCTTTAGTTTTGCTTGAGTCTTTAGTTGGTTAAAACTTGACCCTTTCCAGTTAGAATCTGTCTTACCCGAAACTGTCCCTTCTAATTTAAGACTCTTTTTAGTTATATCTTCTATTAAGACAGTATTTAGGGTAGCTATATCTATGTTGGTGAAAGAGGTAGATAGATAGGAAGAGCCTTTTTCATTTAGTGCAACTATGGCTTTACCTTCAACTTTGCCGCCCAAAAACTCTAGCTTTAATGATGGAAGCTCTAGCTTTTCCGCAGTCAGAAAAAGTGGACTACTGAAAGCTTTCAAAATAAACTTCCCATAACGTATCTTTGCAAGTTGTAGATTGCCACTAAGTTGAAAGATATCTTTACTCGATCCTAATTCTGTATCTAGTCGAAAGCCTGTAACTTCTGTACTTGCTGAGCTTATTCCTTCTGATTCTATACTTCCGTTCAATCTATAATTGATCCATTGTCCGGTAAGTTGGCCACGAATATTTGCTACACCATTGATTGCAGTAAAACCTTTCTGGTTTTCTAGAAGGAGTTTGCTTGCATTCTCCAAGTCGAGTTTTGCAAAGAGGTTAAAATTGTAGTCGAATTTTTTGAGGTCAGTAATAGTGCCTGAAAGCATCAGATTTGAAAAGGCCGTTTTTAGAGCCAAAGATTCTATCTCTGCTCGTTCTTTGAAAAGCCTCAAGCGAAGCAGCAGCTCTTCTATCTGAAGACTCTTTTTACCAACTCCTATCTCACTTTTACCAAGTTTAATTGACAAAATATTACGCTGATTTGGAATAGGAATAACTCCAAAAGAGAGATTATTGAACTCTCCAGTAAAATCTATATGCTGGTCATCATAAATAACTTTTCCTTCCGTAATATTTATTATTGTGCTAGGAAGTTCTGACTCTTTACTCTCTGTTTCTGGAAGTTTTATCTTGGATAGGTTACTCACACCTTCAGAATCAAATCTGACACAGAGCTGAGGTCGCAACAGTCCAACCTGTTCAACTTCAAAGCTCGGTGAAAAGATGTCTCGTAGTCTCATCTGCAAATAGACTTTTTCAACCTTTGCAATAGACTCTTTCTTGTCTGTAATGTAGACGTCAAGATCTTTGAAGCTTGCCTGAAGTTCTAGTGGGTCTAGCTGAAAATCGCTGTATTTGATGGATAGGTTGTATTTTATAAGGTCTCTCTCTAGGCGAGCTATTATGAAGCTGCGTAAACCTTCACCGCGTAACCAAAACAGCCCCCCTAAAGAGATGCTAGAAAAGATTATAAAAGGAATGACTGTTATACGAACTAGACGTTTTCGCATGACTTTAACTTGCTATCAAGAATTATGGCTGCCTAGAAATGATTAAGGGCTTCGAAAATACCTTTTTGCAGTATCTACAAAGCCCAAAGAGGAAGAGGTTTTTTACTCTTAGTTACAAAAGTTTGTAATTGGGTTGTCCTTACCTCTTATTCAAGTTTGGCCTCTGTAGCTGCTGCTCTGCTCTTCTCTCTATTCTCTCTATTCTCTTCTCTCTTTTTTTCAATAGGTACTGTTTCAACTATCGAAATACCAAAACCTTCCAAAGCAGTAAGTCTCTTCGGGTGGTTTGTCAGAAGACGAATATTTTTCAGCTTGAGTTCGTGCAATATCTGTGCTCCAACACCATAATCACGACTGTTTCCGTACTGATAATGAAAAGTTTCTGCAACTTTGTTCGACTGATATTCTGCTACAGCATGCAGAAAACGCTCTGTGTCACTTCCAGATGTCTCCATGCGTAGATAGAGCAGCACACCACAACCTTCTTCTGAAATTATCTCTAACGAACGATGGAGCCAGCCGCCCATGTCGTCTATTGTAGCCCCAAAGACATCGCCAAGTAGCGCGTGTGTGTGAACTCTTACAAGAACTTTGTCCTGATTCTCTATGTCACCAGTGACTAGTGCAAGGTGTGTGTCACCGGTAAGCTCATTTCTGAAAGTCTTCGCGATGAAATCGCCATAAACAGTTGGAACTCTTGCTTGTGCAGTCTGCTTGACTAAGACTTCGTGCTGCATTCTGTACCTTATCAAATCTGCAACAGAGATTATCTTCAAGTCGTGCAACTTTGCAAACTCTTGCAATTGTGTAAGTCGTGCCATAGTTCCGTCATCATTCATTATTTCGCAGATGACTCCACCGGGATTTAAGCCAGCAATCCGTGCAATATCTACGCTAGCTTCAGTTTGACCGGGACGTACAAGCACTCCTCCACGACGTGCTCTGAGTGGGAAGATGTGTCCTGGTCTTGCAAGGTCTTGTGGCCGTGTTTTTGCATCGATAGCGGTTAAAATAGTAGTTGCTCTGTCAGCCGCAGATATGCCAGTTGTTACACCTCTACGAGCCTCGATACTTACAGTAAAAGCAGTGCCAAAGTTAGAAGTGTTTTGAGGAGCCATCAACTGCAAGTCGAGTTCATCACACCTCTGCTCGGTGAGTGCGAGGCATATCAGCCCGCGTCCATACTTGGCCATAAAGTTGATTATCTCAGGAGTAACTTTCTCGGCTGCACAGACCAGATCCCCTTCATTCTCTCTGTCTTCATCATCAACGATGATGATCATTTTTCCTTCTCGAATGTCGGTTGCAGCTTCTTGGATTGTCGCAAGTACGCTCACCTGTTACCTCTATCTAGCCACACAGAGTGGACTCAAGTTTTGAGTGCTCAGAAAAAAGCACTCCAAAGCTTAACACGCAGCCGAAAGCCTCTCAACTTGACTATACAAAACAGACTCTATAGAAAAAAGCTTCTAAACAATGTCTTAAAAGCTACAAATCCTTAGATAACCTTCAAAGTTTGTAGAAAAATCTGTAGCGCGTTGTCCTAGTTTCTGAGAAAATGTGTAGCCCATATTTTAGTAAGGAGTATCTATATGGATACAATCATTTCTCTTTCTTGCAAAGAGATTGATGATGAAGATCTTCAACAACTCACCTTAGAACTTTGCCAAGAGCTAAATTCTTCAGTAAGCGAAGCAAAAATTCCAGAAAGCATTCCTGAGCCTGGATTGAAAGGCGAACCTGTCACCATAGGCACAATCCTTATCACCGTTATTCCTGTAGCGGTATCTCTATTAGGTGTTTTAAAGACTTATCTTGAGAGAAGAAAAACTTTGGAGATCACTTTGAAACGAAAAGGCCAAGAGTTTACCTTAAAGGCTGAAAACCTAGACGACAAGCAGTTGCAGCAAACACAAAAGCTAATAAAAGAGTTCTTCGAACTATAAAAACCTGTTTTGAAAAATGAACGAGAAAGAGAAACGCTACGCGCTACTTATTGGTAACAGCAAGTTTCCAAAAGCTACTAAGGGTCTCCCAGAGTTGAAATGTCCTGAAAATGACGTTGATGGACTGCACGATATCCTATCAGCTAAGGATCTAGGCAATTTTCAAGAAGTAGAGCCACTCAAAAATGGCTCTCACTATGAAGTGCTGCGTGCAATTCACTCAACCATTAAGAAAGTAACCAAGGACGATCTAGCTCTTATCTACTACTCTGGTCACGGCAAGCTAGATTTTGCAGGGCATTTGCGTTTAGCTACTTCTGACACAGAAATAGACCTATTGGAATCAACTTCTGTTTGGATAGAACAGATAAAACACCTGATAAATGCTGCCACTTTAAAGAAAGTTATCCTGATCCTTGACTGTTGTTATAGTGGGGCTGTTGGTAGAAATTTCAAAGGTGGTTTACACCAAGCATCTGAAGCAAAAGGTTTCTATATCTTGACAGCATCAACAAGTATTGAAGTAGCAACAGAAAAAGAAGGTGACCAGTACGGCCTATTTACTAAACACATAATAGAAGGCATTTCAGAAGGCAATGCAGATGTAGACAACGATGGCCTCATCTGCATGGATGATCTTTACGAGTACGTTAGTAATCAGGTAAAAAGCGAGTCTTCACAAAAGCCAATGAAATGGGCACTTGGTGTAGAAGGAAAAAGCCTTGTAATAAGCCGATCTATCCAAGTGTTCAAAGAAAAGTACCTCGATAAATTACATTCAGCCATAGTCAATCAATTTAACCGCTATCTTACAAGAGACGTTTTTAAGCAAGCTGTTGCTCTACTGCTTTTAGAAGCATCAGAACTCACTCGTGAACAAAAAGAGCAGATTTTGTTGATAGATCGACTAATAAAAGAAAAGATAGAACCAGGTGATTTCTTAACACAGTGGCCAAAGCTGATGGGACAAGTGCCTTTTCCAGAAAAGCCTCTTGTCAGAAATATTCAAGCTGCTCCAGAGGTTTCAACTCCCACCTTACCTGATAAAACCATAATTAAACTCAAAGAGTTTGAGTTTAAGACTCCAATACTGAACAGACGAGGCGAGCAGGTTAAGGTGTTATCAGGAAAAGCTAAATATTATGAAGAAGATTTAGGTAATGGAATAGTTCTGGAAATGGTACAAATTCCAGGAGGAAGCTTCTTGATGGGAACAAATGAGAAAGATGTTGAAAAGATAGTAGCTGAATACACGAAACACGGTCGTGATAAAAAAGATGCTCATAAATGGGTAAAAAGTGAGACACCTCAACACCGAGTGATAGTACCTAGCTTCTATATGGGGAAGTATCAAGTAACCCAAGAGCAGTGGAAAGCAGTGATGGGTGATAATCCATCTCGTTTCAAAGGAAATCGATTACCAGTAGAAAGTATAAGTTGGGAACAAGCAAAAGAGTTCTGTAAGAAGCTATCAGAAAAGACAGGAAAAGAGTACCGTTTGCCGAGTGAAGCGGAATGGGAATATGCTTGTCGTGTAGGTGCCTTTGGAGAGACAATCACACCAGAGATAGTAAATTATGATGGAAACTATCCATATGCTAATGCACCAAAAGGCGAGTATAGAGAAAAAACAGTAGAAGTGGGAAGTTTGGGAGTAGCCAACCAATTTGGTCTGTATGACATGCATGGCAATGTCTGGGAGTGGTGTGAAGACGTTTGGCACGGGAATTACGATAGTGCGCCAGATGATGGTTCTGCTTGGGTGACAGGTGGTGATGCAAACTTTCATGTAGTTCGTGGTGGTTCCTGGGACAACCACAGTAGCTACTGCCGCTCTGCCCATCGTGGTCGATGGCCCCTCGCTATCTATGTCTCTGGGTTTCGAGTAGTAGTGTTGTCGCGAACTCTTTAATTACGACTGTAACCTTTCGTGCTTTACCCTTTTGACTTGCGCCACAGGCGCAAGAAAAAATTTTGTAACCCCTCTAATATTGCCTCAATTCTGAGAAAGCCAGCGTTCAAGGTCAGAGACATCATTGAAATCAAGAAGGCTTTCTGCCAGAGCTTCGAGCTTCTTTATGGAAAGAGCTTCTATCTTCGACTTCATCGCCTTTGTTATCACTCCAAACTTCTTGTTGAGAAGGCGCATTACAACATTTAACCCTTCTTGCTTGCGACCTTCCTTGTGACCTTCCTTGTGGCCTTCTTCCTTGGCAATCTTTTCAAAACTAGTAATGTATGGCATAG
>JAEUQL010000110.1 GCA_016789295.1 Blastocatellia bacterium
TATTTAATAGCAGCAAACATCCAACGATCAGTAACCACCTCATATGCTTTTCTCCTTTAGTCTATTTGGCCGAAGCTTTTGATGATAAAAGAGGTATGGATTTTGCGGCAAGTCCTAAGACAGAGAAAAGGAAGAAGAGAAAAGGAAGACACCTTTTCTCTTCTTAGAAAGTTTAGAAACTACTTACATTGAGTCTTCCACCTGTCACACACCTTCCAGAGAGCGAAGGCGTTGGAACAGTAGTACTGAGAATGACAGATTTAAGTGCTGCACCTCTAGTTGTTGGATGTGTAGCTGCATATAGAGCAACACCTCCAGAAACGTGTGGTGTAGCCATAGAGGTACCACTCAAACCAGCATAACGGCTGAAAGGATAGGTTGAATTGATACCTGATCCTGGTGCACCAAGGTCAACAGTTGTAGCTCCAAAGTTGGAGAAGGAGGAGCGTGCACCTGTATTTGTAATCGATGCTACGGAGATAATATTGCTGTTGGAATAGCTGGCAGGATAGCTAGGAGTTGTATCGTTGTTATCGCCTACACCATCGCTTCCGCCATTGCCTGCAGCAGCAACAAAAAGAATATTTGCTGCATTAGCACGTTGAATAGCATCAAAGAGGGATTGTGAGAAACCGCCACCACCCCAAGAATTGTTTGTAGCAACAATGTCTAGGCCATGGCGCGTCTTAAGGTCTGTGAAATAGTCAATTGCTCTCACTGCATTTGCAGTGGTTCCACCAGAAGTGCTGAGGAACTTTCCAGATATGATAGTAACGTTCCAGCATACACCAGCTACACCAGCACCATTGCCACCTACAGCACCAATTGTGCCAGCGACGTGTGTGCCATGCCTGTCTTGAGAGCCACTAGAACCACCATCATATACAGTTCTATTGTTGTTAGCAAAATCCCAACCATTTGTGTCATCTATGTAGCCATTTCCATCGTTGTCTACACCGTCAACAGGGTCAAATGGATTAACCCATACATTGGGTTGAAGATCAGGGTGGGTTACTTGAACGCCTTCATCTATTACACCTACATAAATACTTCTCGATCCAACATTACCTCTTGCCCAAGCCTCACCCGCTTGGCTACCAAACTGATTGGCTGGTGTTGTTGCATCACCATACATACCCCAAAGAGATCCATTGGTGTAAAGAGGATCATTGGAAGTAGCCATGTGTGTATATATCCAGTTTGGTTCGGCAAACTCAACGGCTGGATCTTTTTTGAGTTCTTCAATAGCAGTAAAGAGATCACTGCTTGTTCCGATGGTAACCAGCTCAAGGTCTCCCTTTCTTGGAAGTCTTCTAGCAGCAAATTCAGATACTTGGTCTGTCCATTCTTGCTTTACAAGAAGCTCTTCTTGCACTGCTCCTATTTTGTTGCGGATCTCAGCCTTTTGGAAGTCACTCACTCCTGAGTTGTACTGAATGATGATCTCACCAGGGACGTACTTTGGTACAGAACGCTTGGAAGGTGCTCCAGTTTTGGAGTTCCAGAGTGATTGTCTCTCTTGTCCAGACTGACTGAATGATACAGATACCATGCTGAACACTAGCGCAAATACTACCATTAAGGTGCATACCTTATATTTAGTCATTCTAATACTTAACCTCCTCCTAACTTAGTGTATTTCAACATAAGACAATTGATGTGCCAGTCTATTTGTGGATAGTGCTAACTTCAATCCAGAGTAGAATTTGTAGTCACCGGGTTTTCAAGGTTGCACAAAGAAGATACATGTATATTTAGTATACAGATAAATAGTTGTATCTCTATAAAATCAGTATTTTCATATAATTCACTCAGTAGTAAAGTAGCTTGACAGTGTCAAGCTACTTTACATAGTACCTATTCTATACAGAGCAATAATATGTTGTATATTTGCAAACTAAGTGGTAACTTTGGAAGAAGCTGGTTACACATTAAAAGGTTCTTACAGGCTAAAAAATGTTTTTGTCAGAATCAACTACCTTTGAGTCTGGTTTTGTGATGGACTGTGCAGAGATTGCTAGTAAAATGGAATTACTAACTTCTGTTATTAACCGATGAATTCTAGATTTAATGGCTACTATTCTTTTTGTAGATGATGATGAAACTTTTCTTGATACTGTGACAAAGCTTTTTAGCTTGAAGTCTGTAGGTTTGGTTGAAATCAAAGCTGTTCGTAACGTTGGACATGCGTTGAAGGTTCTTCAAAGCGAACCTATAGACATGGTTGTGACAGATATAAAGATGCCATCGGTTGACGGGCTTCAATTTTTGCGCCTGCTGCAGCGCAAGCAGCCGGATTTGAAGAAAGTTGTACTGACTGGTTTTCCAGAAGAGAGTTACAGAAGTGCTTGTTTAGAATCTGGCGCGTTGCTGTTTGCTAAAAAACCGGTTTCTGCAGACGATCTGCACAGCCTCTATGATTCCATTTCATCTTTAGTTGGTATAGCTTCCAAGGTGGAAACTTCTGATGAAATAGCTATACAGAATCTTCTTTCTTGTTTCAAAACTAAAGATATACAAGCTCAAGAAAATACTTTAGAAGAACAGCCAGTTTTGACAGATGTGAATGAACTAGTTGTTAGTAGTATCGAAGGTACTCTATTGTTATCATACCAGTCCACAGAACCAGAGTTGAGGATAGATTTTCTGGACTTTGTCTGCTTGAAGGGAAAACAGATTTCAGAACTACTTGGTGCTGGAGATTTCATTAGGCTTGGGGTTGAAGGAAAAGCTTTTAAGGGAGTAGCTGAGATAAAAGAGAATGTCAAAATATTTGCTGGTTCTAATCAGCAAAAACAGGACTGTCCAGAGATTAGCCAGGAGTTAGCCAAGTATCTTTCACAAAAGTTCTCTTTTAATGTTAAGTAGAGTTAGTTACTAATGAGACTGGAGTATTGAGGCTGGAGTATTGAGGTTAGAATATCGATGAAAGAACAAGTAGAAAAATGGTTAGAATCGGTTGAAGCTGTATCTGGGGTAGTTATGTATGGTGTCTGTCTCCCAGATCGTTCAATAGCTACTCGTGTTTTCGATAAAAATTTCTCCACCAAGAATGTAGAGATTGTATGGAAAGCTACTATTGATACTTTTAAGCTAATACACCTTCACAAAATGGCAGCAAACTCTCTCAATTGGGTATTTAAGGAGTTGATAATTTCTGCTTTCTACTCAGAAGGATTAATCTTTGGAGCTATAGCTAGAAAAAGCTTGAGTAAAGAAGAGCTTGAAGTTGTAAAAAGAGTCTTGGAAAGCTTACCGCATAGTCTTAAGCCTTAAATTAGTATCAGTTATCAATAAAGCTATATGATAGCTATATGTAAATAACGGAAGCATATGCATGAAAGTAGTTGTATTACGACCTCTCAATGACAAAGTTGTAGTAAAAACAGAGACAAACATTCTGGACACGCTCTTGGCTCGCAACTGCGAAGTTGCAATGGCGTGCGGTGGGCAAGGTATATGCGCCACTTGCCACGTCTATGTGAAAGAAGGGCAAGAGTCTTTAAGTCCAATGACCAGCCGTGAGAAACGAACCCTTTCGCTAATTACAGGAAGTAACTCTTATTCACGCCTTGCTTGTCAAGCAAAGGTTATCGGTGAAGGGGTGGTGGTCGAGCTTCCAGAAGGAATGTATCTGGAAACGGCTTCGGATCTTACCACCTTAATTGGCCGACGCGCTGAGGTTCCGATTCTTCACCCAAGAGATGGAAGAGTTCTTATACCGAAAGGCAAGATAATAACTAAATCTAGGATTATGGAGCTTCAGAATGAAAATCTTGATGTTATGGAATTGAGAGGTAGTACTGGAGATCTATAAGACTTTCAAGAAAGGAGATATTCAATGGCCATCACACCTGCAGATGGAGGCTTTAAAAACTATCATAACTACTTCACCCCCGAAGAGTTTGTTAAAAGAGATCCGCAAACCCAGAATCTTTATCTGAGAGATGGGCAGAGGGCAGTCTATGCTTCAGAAGACTTTATTTCTGGCCTTCACGCTGGTTTACACCAAGAAGTAGATGATGCTGCAAATCTTATAATGTATAAGTGTGGTTATGAGTGGGGCGTGAACGATATGAATCGGTTTGCAAACCGTATGCGTCATGAATTTGGAGGTGGAAAGACCGACATATGGAATATGAACCGCAAGTTTGTGATGGAGTCATGGTGGTGGCCTTTGACAGTTGAGGGCTGGGGGAGTTGGACTATTGACTTTGGTTTTGAAAAACAAGGCATGTGTTTTGTTACCATATATAACTCTGCAGTTGCAAAATCTATGGAGCAAGTTGGCAAACCAGTTTGCCACATGTATGCTGGCATGTTTGCTGGTGTTTTTAGTGTCTTTGACAAACAGGAAAGAGACTGTATAGAGGTACAATGTTATGCCATGGGTAATGACTGTTGTAAGTTCTTAATTGGTACAAAAGAAAAAGTAAATGCAGCCGAGTTTTGGAGACGCGAAGGCGCAAATGCGCAAGAGATCCTTGAAAAAGTAGTTTCTTAATCTTTCTCTAAAGGTGCCGATTCCAACAATTCTCTGAACAAGTGTAATTATCATATATCTACTTAATGCTAGATACATATCGGCACTACTTTCTAAAAACTTTAATAATAAGATTGCAAAAACCTGACATTTGTTTTATTCTAGAGCCATTCCAGAACAAAGTTTCTGTACTTTAGATTATAGAGAAATAAACCATAAGCATTATAGGTATGTTTTTTAACATAAGGCTTATGTTTATTTAATAGGGATAGTAGAGATGCAATTGGGTTCACTAGAAAAGCTGCGTTGGATTGAAGTTGGCAAAATTGTTTTGGAGCTGAAAAGCTTGCAACAAGCCAATTTTGTGGTTGAGCCAGCTACACAGAACCAAGAAAGCGAACCCTTCGAAGATGTTGCTCCTGCTTTTGATACGTCAATTCTTCCTATCATAACATTGGAAGATATTAAAAATAAGGAGTTGGAACAAGATAAAGAGAATATTGCCTTTCTTGATGAAGATCTTCTTGCAGAGGTTCTTGATAGTGGCAGTTCGAGCCAAAAAGATGTGGAGCAAAAAAATGCAATCATAGAATATAAAGTTGATGTGCCTGTAGAGATTGGACGAAGACTGATAAACAGTATAGAGGAGATCAAGCAGAAGTCTAATGAGCAAGCTGCTCCACTTTTTGAAACGCCTTTGGTTGAGATTGAAAAGACCACAGAAGATATTTTGCCAGCCAGCACCAGAGAAGATATAGCAACTGATGAAACAGATAGAGAAGTTATATTAAAAACAGATTATAATAGGGAATTAACAAAGGCTTTCTTTGCTAGGCTTCATTGGAGTAAATCTAATCAAAAAAGTGATAGAAAAGAAGCTGGGCTACTAACTGATAAAAATGAGAACTTGATAAGCATCAGTAACACTCAGAGTAGCAATACTAGACCATACAGCACAGCATGCAGCTTTTTCTTTACTAGACTTGTTCCATGGAATAATCGTAACATTCGCCTTACCTCTTCTATAACAGGTACTAGTTCAGTACTGCAAACAAGCTTGCAATCTATCCCCATGTTTAAGGATATGTCTTTATCAAGTATGATGGCTATTGCCACAGAAAACGCGATAGAGACATCTCGCAAGAAGGTTTTAAATCGGACACCCACAAGCTTTGAGTCTTTTGATGCAGCAGGTGCTGCCAGTTTCTTCCAGTCGATTTCCTGGAGTAAGACCAGTCGGAGGTAGTTTTTTTATGAGCAGTAGTGTAGCAACAGACTCTCTGTCCCCTAGAAGACATCCCAAACTTGCAGAACTATTCAAGCAGGCTGAGGGTAGGCATTTTACAGATGAAGAGCTAGATATTATTGAAAGAGAGTTTCCGCAGCTTACAGTACACGTTAGTGCGGCCAGAGAGATAAGAACTAAAGATGTAGGGATTATTAGCCGAGTAGTTAAGGAGGTCTATTCCCAATATCCGTATGAGAAACACCACGAGTTTGCTCTTGCAAAGTGTCCAAGAGATATTAGATATGTTGTTTGTTATGCTGTTCAAGCTATGATTGCAAGTGATCCTGCTTGGTTTGACAACAAAGTCTTGATATGGCTTAAAACAATACTTCAGGCATTTGAGTTTCCTGAAAGAGTGAAATCGTCTGTAGGTGCCCTCTTTTCTGATCCTGTTTTAGAAGAGAAACTGAAGCAGTTACCAAAAAAGAGTAAATCTGTCTTTCATACTTATTATCGGCTTAAACAAGAAATGGGAAAAGATTTGAAATCTGAGCATTTTAAGTTAATAGCTCCATACCTAGAACAGTCAATAAATACCTTAACGGAGAAGTATTAAGAGATGAGTGTAGGCAGTGAGCAGTTAATTGAGAAGATGGATCTAGGCAACTTCTTTGATGAAACCAAGTTGTCATATGACTTGAGAGAAGGTGTTGTCTGGAATGTTTCAAAGACTAGGATTTGTCTTCTGTCTACAGACCTGCTGCTGGGAGTTTATAAAGCTCTTGTGGATGAAGCTGGGCCTGCTTGGAAGCTGATCTTGAAAAACTGTGGCCTCATTTGGGGTGATAGAGTAGCAAAAAGATTGGACAGAGAATGCTCTCTGATTTTGGGCAAAAAGCTTGGTGACCTAGTTCTGTCCCACTTTCTCTCTTTTACAACAGACTATTTCCTCTTTCATGGTTGGGGTAGGCTCAACCTTGATGTCTCAAAAGCAGAACAGAATGGAATAGTAGAAGCATCTTTAGAAAACTCTGTATTTGCTTCTATTATAGAAGATTCTGAAGAGATGGTAGATCCAATGATAGCAGGTATTCTGGCCAGTATACTTAGCTATATGAGTGGTCAGAAACTAGACTGCATCCAGACAGCTTGTGTGACAAAAGGTGCTCCTATTAGCCGTTTTATTATAACAGGAACAGATCGGTTAAAAGATGGTGAAGCAAAGGTCAAAGCTGGTATGACACACGAGCAGCTTGTAGAAACTGTGTAGCATACAATGGAAAGCTTACAAGATTATGAGATTATTAAGCTCATAGGTTCTGGCTCTTATGGTTTGGTTTATATGGCCAAAGACCTTAAAAACGCTCAATTATGTGCTCTCAAAGAGTTTTCTGTGTCTGCACATACTGTTCAGCAGTTTTTTCGTGAGCTTTCAATACTCTTTACTTTAGATCACCCAAATATAATCAAGTGTCTTAATCTCGTATATGGCAGAGGGAGAAAAAACTATCTGATATTTGAGTATGCAAACAAAGGTAGTTTACGAGATAGGATTGCTCAAAACTCTTTGTTTCAGTATAAAGAGGCAGCAGACATTGTTAGACAGATAGCATTGGGACTTGCACATGCACACGAACTACAGATAGTTCATAGAGACTTAAAACCAGAGAATATACTTATTTGTCAAAATCAGAATGGACAGATGGTTTATAAGGTATCTGATCTAGGAATAGCTTGTCATTTGGCCAACTCTTATGACAAGCAAGGGTCGAACGGTTCTCCTCTTTACATGGCACCTGAGCAGTTTTATGACAATGCAACTTACGCAAGCGATGTCTATTCTTTAGGAGTTATCTTCTATGAGATGTTGACTTCAAAAACACCGTTTGAAGGTGAGCCAAGCCGACTTTTTGCTGCACACCTGAAAGAGACTCCAGATTTTGAAAGTATTGAGAATAAACAATGTCGCAAACTGGTGGCTGATATGTTACAGAAACAACAACACTCCAGGCCATTAATTCAAGAGGTTATAAAAAGGCTTGATGATATTTTGCTATCAAAGAGTTTGGAGATACAGGTTTCTCAACAAGACAGAGATAGCGTCGAGGATAGGAAGTATTTTGATGGCTGGTGGCAGTTAGAACCAGTTGCAAGCAGAGAAATTCCAGGTGGACAGAACCTTTTTGTTCTTGCACCTTGGTCAGCAGCAAATATCTACATAAGCGACAGTCGTAGTACAGATCTTTATGAGATAGAAAAAGATAGGCTATTCCCACAATTTTTCTCTGAGAGAATATCCACTGCTGTAGTTTCTACGCCGTTGGAAGTTAGCTACTTTAGTACAAAAAAATATATATATTTCTTTGATTTTCGTACACAAGTAATAAGAAAGTTATTTGCTCATCAGACAAATATATTAAGACTAGCAGTTAACAAAAAAAACAACTCACTTATATATGGCGATTCCAGCCGTCTCCACTGTTGTTCAGTTGATGGAGAGCAGTTATGGCGGGTAAATTGTGAAAACTACTATCTCCACCCACAAATTCTTGTCCTTGATAGTGGAAATGTATTGGCTAGCTCTGGTCCAGCCAGACCCACTATAAGTAGTTTTGATTGCTGGGGTAATAAAAAGTTTAAAATAGAGATTGATTCCCCAATACTTGCAGTTTTTCCAGCAGATAGGTTAGATACTTTTTCTGTTATTGCTTTAGGTATGGGTATAGATGAGCCTACAAAATTTTTAACCTTTTCTAATAACATAAAAATTTCTGAAAAAGAGTTAGGTTGTGGGATATACACAGCAAAACTACATCAGAATTTTATATCACTTTTTCATACTGGAAAAAAGATTTTATTTGTCAATAAAGATAGTACTCAGTTTGCTGAAATTAACACTGAAGGTAATGTTCTCGATGATTGTTGGGTTGCAAAAGTAGGTATGTATGCTTTTTTAGAGAAGATAGGACACAGAACATTCTTACAAGTTAAAAGATTGGTAAAAAGAAAAGCTACTCTATAGATTAAATTTCTAGAACAGTAGTAAAGAGAGGTTAATTATGACTTCTAGTTATAAAATAGTGATAGCAAAGTATCCAATAGATGCTATAAAACTTGCTGTCAAAACTGCTCCAGAACCACCTTCTACCAATCTCATAATAGGGAATGGAGGTTCATGTGCAGAGTACTTTGGACAAAGCTCTAATTACGCTGGACTTTCTAGACTATTTCAGACTGATATAGATAAGGTAAAAATTTCTTTAAAAGACGATACAAGAGAGTGTGACATAATCTTTTCATCTTCAACAGAAACTGTAAGTTACAGTGAGCTTGTAGATCGTCTGCGTGATAATTTTGAGAAATGGAAATCAGTGACACTAACTGTTCAGTATGACAGGATAGAGACAGATCTTCCACCACTAAACCAGACTGATGAAATAGTCTGTTTTTGGGAAATTCGAGATCTTTTGACAGATAACTACTTAAAATATTTTCAGTGTCTTTCTGAAAGGATAAAAATGGAAACACCTGTTTTCCATGGAGTCTACTTTTATACTAGAAAATCACCCATTTTATTGGATATAAAAAATCGCCAAAACGAGATAGAAAAAATCGCACAATTTGATACTAGTGGCAAGATAATAGAGATCTAAATTTATGTGTAAAAAATTTTCTGAGTTTGAAGAGATGGGGATTCTTTCTGGAAAGCTTATACATGATCTGTCTAACTCTATGGGATCTATAGTTGGTGCAACAATGCTGCTTAAACAAGAGCAAATTTGTTCAGAAAGAGACCGAGTATTACAGCTTTTGCAACAATCTGTAACTAAACT
>JAEUQL010000111.1:0-9252 GCA_016789295.1 Blastocatellia bacterium
CCAGCGAGGTGGTCTGATAGAGGAACTACGTCGTCTTCTTACAACCCAGCAGAGCAATCTGCTTCAGCAAATGGCTCCAGAATATACTTCTCTTCCTGGCAGAAAACAGATACGTATAAATTACCAACAAGGTAAAAAACCTTGGATTGAATCAAGGCTGCAAGACTTTTTTGGACTATTAAGTAGCCCTAAAATTGTTGGTGGTCAAGTGACACTTGTAGCTCATCTCCTTGCACCAAATATGAGACCTGTACAGGTAACTTCTGACCTTACAAGCTTTTGGCAGCGTACTTACAAAGAAGTTCGAAAAGAGCTAAGCCGTAAATACCCGCGTCATAACTGGCCAGAAGACCCACTAGTAAAGACCGTTAATAAAACCTGAGTTAATTGAAAAATTTAATGTCACTGCTAAAAATTTAATCTTGTATGGAATAGGTATAAGAGATATACAAGATATATCAAAATCTGCGAACCCATCAGATCAAGTAGTTAAAATATTTTTTGAAAAGATAACTTACATACTCTATGTTGATCATATTGATGCTACTATCTTTAACTTGATAAAGAAGATCTCTTGAGTTTTTCTGAGTTTTTGCAAGCTGGTGATATCTGGTTACGTGAAACTTTGCCAGAGTTTTCATTCATGAGAAATTGATAAAACATTTTGACAATCAAAGTTATGGAAAAAACACTAGTCGTACCCTTAGAGACTTAAGACAAAAACGAAACTACTGTGATTACGATGATAGTGAACAAAAATTTGAAGATATGCTAAAAGAGTCAATAAAACTCTTCATGAATTTAGAGAAAGCACTTGTTCCTCCCAAGCAAAATCCCTAATAAAATCTTTCAGCTTACAGAGATTTTACCATTGTGCTTTTGGTATGCCTGACTTCAGTTCATAAAATGCAAGGTCTTTTTCTGTTCTAGTTTTCGTTATCAAAATTATCTGCCCAGTGTGCATTGAGAAATGCTCTACAACGTGGTATACAGCGTAAAGTATAGTTACTTCTCTTCCTTGTATAAGTTCTTTGTCAAGTAATTTTTCTGCAGAAAGTTTAGACAGAACTACATCTGCATCCAAGACAGCTTTTTTCAGCTTTGAGAGTAGCTCGTCTTTTGGGATTTGGTGGCGTTCATCAAACTCTTGCTGGCGTACTCTCTGGTCTAATTCCTTGCCTATGCCACTCACTATCCACTGACGAACATTTCCAGAAAGGTGTAAGATGAGATTGCCAATGCTGTTGGAAGCTTCATTTGGACGCCACCACACATCTTGATCTGTTAAACTTTCAACACACTTTTCAATCTTTGGAAGAAAATCTTGAGTAAGAAACTTCCTTGATTCTTCAACAAATGCTAAAGCTAAATCCGACATAATTATTCCCTAAATATCTGCTACAAGAACCTCAAAATGAGATTCTCGTAGCATTTGTCTGTTTTCTTACGAAACTAGTTTATAGCTGTATTCTATTGCCTCTTGTATATTGCCTTTAGTAGCACCAAGCTTTTGGACAATCTCAATATACTTAGTAAGGTTAGAAAGTAGCGTTGGCCTATCAAAAGTAGAAAGGATGCTTACAACTTGAGGCCAGAATTTAGCAAGGTCTTCGGCTGGTCTTGCTGCCAAAACTACCGCAAGTGCGTTGAGAATATTTGCTTTGCTAAACTGGTCATTAAGACTTGATGTTTCTGCAAGTACTTGTTCTGGAACACTACTTGATAGAGCAACAAGCACATCTTCTTTTATGTACTCATCGCTTATGGTTTTCGCTACCTCTAGAACCTTTTCTGGCAATTGTTTAGCAAGAGTAGTCAAAATATCTGTCTTTCTGTCATCTCCTTGACTCGTTCTAGCTACTTGTAATGC
Source organism: Blastocatellia bacterium (assembly GCA_016789295.1). Taxonomy (GTDB): domain Bacteria; phylum Acidobacteriota; class Blastocatellia; order Chloracidobacteriales; family JADJPF01; genus JAEUQL01. The sequence continues at coordinate 1,871 of JAEUQL010000111.1, forward strand.
AGTATCTAACAATGCCTGTTTTCTAAAAGCCAGATCTTGCCTATCTGGTACATGCTGAGCAAGTACAGCCATTGCTAATGCTTTGGAATAGTCATCACGAATCTTATCTACTGCGGAAAGTAGTTTTTCTGGGATGTGTGGAGCTAGAGCAGAAAGAGCTTCACCTTTTGAAACTTCATCATCTAGAATAGCTTCAGATGCTTCAAGTGCTTTACTTAAAATCTCATTTGCTTTATCTGGTAAGAAATCAACCAAAGAAGTCAGCAGCTTAGCTCGAACATACTCATCACCTATATTTTCTACAGCCGCTAATACTTTTTGAGGAACGTCTTTTACTAAAGAAGATAGTAACTCAAACCTCAAATTCTCGTCTTCTATCGAGTCTACAGCCGTAAAAACTTTTCCAAGCAGTTCTTCTTTTCTTTCTGGTAAAAATTTACTAAGTGCTGTAAAGAACTCTGCCTTTATCTTGTCATCTGTTATCTTTTCAGCAAGATCTAAAACCTTTACGAACAGCTCATCTCCAGATGAAATATGTTTTACAACTGCTAGAAGAATGTCTCTTCTTGCCTGTTCATCTTTACTGTTTTCAGCTATCTCAACAGCTCTATTAAGTAGACCGGTATCGGTTGAGTAAGTGGCCAATTTTGTAAAAATGTCTGTTCTGACATAGTTATGTTCTGTCTCATCAGCTATTTTGAGAAGCCTACTAGATACTTCATTTCTTATATTTGGCGCATGCTCTGCCAAATTTCCCAAGATATCTACTCTACTCAACTCATCTTCCATCGTCTCTACAGCAGCCAAAACTTGGCCATAGATCTCGCCACCAGCTTCTGGCAAGTGTTTTACTAGCTGAGTAAGTACTTTAGCTCTGCTGATCTCATTATTCATCAACATTGTAGCTGTCAGCACTTCTATTGGTAGATATTGAGTCAGTACAGATAAAACCTCTTCTTTGTTGATCTCATCCTGCATCTTCTCTGCAATCAGAAAGACAGAATCTAAGGTGTCTTTTGGAAGTAGAGGGATGAGCATCAACAGAAACTCTACCTGTTCGGCTTCATCACCTACCTGTTTGGCATACTGAAAAGCTCTGGATGAACTCCAAAGTTCAGTCTTTATCAGCTCTTCAACTAGATCTGGATAAAGGCTTGTATTTAACTTGTTGATTGAAGAAAGGATAAGGAGATATTTAAGTTGTAAGCTTATTGCCTGTTCTGATTTGTCTGCTAGTTTCAAGGCGCGTTCCACGTCTTTTGCATAGCTATCAACAAGCTCAAAATGTTTCTTTGTTCTATACCAAAGGTTTCTACCTTGGTCGTCCTCTAAAGCAAGTAGTTTGTGAAGTTCGGCTACTTTTCCAGACAATTCTAGGTGAGTTGCCAGATGGCGTAACCCATAGCCTTTATCTGCAAGGTTAAAAGTGGTTAATTCTTGACGTTTCTCTTCTTTTAAAATAGGAAGCCCTTTTGTAAGACCTCCCCAAGCATTAAAGTATTGTTCAGCAAGACGGATATGATCTTCTAATGAGAGTTTGCTAATCTGCTCATCTCCTTCGAACGTTTCTTTTTCTAGGTTATTATCCATATTTCCTTCCTTGGTAAAGTAGACAGATTTCTTTACTGAAAATGAGCTTAAATTTAAGAATGTTATACAAGTGAGCCTCTGTTATCACAGAGTACGAGGGACTTTTTACTTCCGTTTACAGGTGGCTTATTAAAAACTTGCCACTTTGGAGAAAGATAATAATCAAATAGAAGAAAACTGTCTATCTAGACAGTAGTTATAATGGGAAAAATATTGCGAATCGACCCCAAGTAGCTATATTAGTCTCTCTCCGTTTGGCTGTTTAAGAAGCAAGGTTATCAAATAGTAGTCATAAGAATAGGCTTTAAGAACAGAAACATATAGATTTTTGCTGTTTTTTCTGCTCTTATATGGAAACCCTTCTAAAAATTCCATTACTGGAGGAGTCTATGTCGAAAACATCTAACCTGCCACAAGAGCAGGAAGGTGGTTTTGTTCGTGGTCTTGGACTGCTTGATTCAACAATGATAGTAGCTGGATCGATGATCGGCTCTGGAATCTTTATTGTCTCTGCTGACATAACACGTCAAGTAGGTTCTGGTGGATGGCTTATGTTGGTATGGGCAGTGACTGGACTGCTAACGATCTCTGCTGCACTCTCTTATGGAGAGCTTTCAGCAATGATGCCCAAGGCTGGTGGGCAATACGTCTATCTTCGTGAAGCATATTCACCACTTTGGGGCTTTCTTTACGGCTGGACTCTTTTTTTGGTAATACAGACCGGAACTATAGCGGCTGTAGCTGTAGCTTTCTCAAGGTTTCTTGGTGTTTTGGTACCGTCAATATCTCCAACAACGTGGATTATCAAACCAATAAATCTTTCTTACAACTATGCCGTTAGCCTCTCAACACAACAGCTTGTCGCCATTCTACTTCTAGTAGTATTAACCTTTCTCAACACACGAGGTCTCAAGCTCGGAAAACTGATACAGAACATATTTACATCTGCTAAAACAGCCTCTCTGATAATCCTTATTCTTTTAGGCGTGATAGTAGGGCGTAACAGTGAAGCCATTTCTGCAAACTTCACCAATTTTTGGACTCCGGAAAAGGTTTCAAACATTCAGCCCGACCTCTCTTTTGTCTCTTCTATCTCTGCAACTGACGGTATCTACGGTCTATTTATAGCATTTTGTGTAGCACAAGTTGGCTCTCTATTTTCAGCAGATGCCTGGAACAACATAACATTCACTGCTGGAGAGGTTAAAAATCCACAAAAGAACATTCCTCTTTCACTTGTAGCAGGAACAGGACTGGTAATCGTACTCTATCTTTTAGCTAACCTAGCTTATCTAGTTACACTACCTCTTTCAGTAATTCAACAAGCACCTGATGACAGAGTTGGAACAGCAGCACTTCAATCGATAGTTGGTGGCGCAGGTGCATCAATAATGGCTGTTGCTATTATGATCTCAACTTTTGGTTGTAATAATGGATTGATACTAGCTGGAGCAAGAGTCTACTATGCAATGGCTCGTGATGGCCTCTTTTTTAGTGCAACAGGAAAGCTTAATGAGAAACACGTTCCAGCCTATGGGCTAGTACTTCAGTGTATATGGGCAGCCATTCTAGTGCTACCAAGGACTCGGCTACGAGGTGCATCTGGTACACCAAGTCTAGATGCAAATGGAATGGAGCTTTATGGAAATCTTTACAGTAACTTGCTCGATTATGTAGTTATTTCAGTACTTATCTTCTATGTGCTGACGATAGTTGGGCTTTTCATTCTACGCTACAAGAGGCCAGATGCAGAGCGGCCTTATAAAGCATTTGGCTATCCGTTTATTCCCATACTTTACATAGTTGCAGCAAGTGTAATTATGCTAGTACTGTTAATTTACAAGACACAAACAACTTGGCCAGGTATAGTGATAGTACTCACAGGCTTTCCTGTATATTTTTTATGGCAGAAGTTTGGCTCAAAGACAACAGGCTAGTTATGAATATAGAAGAACTTAGAACCTATTGTCTTTCACTTCCACATGCTACTGAAGATATTCAGTGGGGTGATAATCTTCTGTTTAGAATAGGCGGAAAGATGTTTCTGATAGTTAACTTAGATCCAGCATCAGAAGTCAAATTCTCTTTCAAATGCTCACCAGAAAAGTATATTGAGCTTCTGGAGATAGAAGGAATAATTCCTGCACCATACCTCGCTCGTTATAAATGGGTTGCAATAGAGAGTTTTGATCTACTTGGCAGTAGAGAGATAAAACAGTTAATCAAAGCATCTTATGATATGGTTGCGTCAAAGCTTTCCAAAAAGATCAAAAGCCAGCTTGAAAGGCTTGATCAGTGATGGCAATAGTGGTGTTTGCACCTACCGAGATTGAGTTTAATAGTTTTCGATCTGTTCTTGACTCGTGCAACTACAGATCGAAGACCAAAGCTAGCGGAACTTGTGGAAGCAACAGAATAGATATCTGTCTTACTGGAATGGGACCTAAAAATTCTCTACAAAATAGCCGTCTATTTTTAAGAAACCAACGAGCCGATTTTGTTTTGATAAGTGGACTTGCTGCAGGTCTTGTAAAGGAGTGCAGGGTAGGGTCTGTAGCACTTTACTATGAATGTTTAAGTCTACAAGCAGCAAGTAATTGTCTAAAATTTGACCAAGGTCTTGGCTCTTTAGTAAAAAAGGCTCTTACAGAAGCAGATATAGAAGTTACAGAGGGTAGAACCGTAACTGTATCCAAAGTAGTTTCAACAAAAGAAGAAAAGAGAGAACTGGCAGAAAACTATCAAGCTATTGCTTTAGATATGGAGACACATAGCCTAGCTACAGCTTGTTTTGAAGAAGGGTTGCCTTGTGTAGCTTTTCGTACAATAAGTGATGGTTCAGAAACAGATATACCAGACTTTGGCTCGGCTTTTGATGAACAGTTCAACACCAATAATGCCAAACTACTACTGAAGCTTGCAGCCCATCCAGTTTTAAGTACAAGGTTTATAATAGACCTTCGAAAAGCTCTAAAAGCTTTAAGAAAGAGTTTGCGTACTGTTCTACAAACAGACTTCTCAAAGTGGAGCCTGGACTAAAACCTCTCATGCTTGACTCTTATTAGAAGCGGTTTTACAAAAGTGATTGTTATTGCAGGTCCGCAAATTATTCCAGCTAGTAGACCACAAAAACCACCAACAATAAGTCCAAGCGATCCAAATATTGAGTAGCCTACAGCCAATCCTATTATCAGACTACCAAAGACACCTAACAGAGTTGCAACTATCAAAATAGTATCGATTAAAAACCTTTTCACTTTATCGAGTCTGTGAGAAGGGTTTTCAGCTAAAGAATCAAGAGCTTGAGAACATCTAGAGCAGTAGTTATTTACTGGATCGAATAGATCGCTTTGGTGACATATTTCACAACGCGATGGCAGATATATCTTTTTTACTTCCAAGCTTTTCATCGATTCTGGTCTTCTGTTTTTACGTCTTACTTAGCTAGATTTGTCAAGAAAACATCACCAACCAATAAAAGTATCTCCGTAATATGATCATTCTACCTTTCAGAAGAACTAAAGAACTATCTATTTCTTGCAATATAAAGCAACCATTTTCTTTACAGAAACAAGCTGTCGCGCTACTATATCTAGCACATATCTTAGCTAATAATCTGGTTACTATCGGGTTTCTCACCAGACCAGGAGGTTCTCTTTGCCAGCCATAGATCGTGAAGAAAAAGTGATTACTTGCAATTTCCTTTACTATGGTCCAAGCCAAGGTGGAAAGACCACCAATCTATCTGCCCTGTACAACTTTGCAGTAAATAAGTCCCGTGGCAATCTTGTCAACCTCGCTACTCAAACAGATCGAACCATGTTCTTTGACTACTTGGCGATAGCGTTCGATATACTTGAAGACTATAAAACTATATTCAACCTCTACACCGTTCCAGGTCAGCTATTTTATGACGCGACACGCAAGACCATCTTAAAAACTCTTCCTGTAGTTGACGGTGTAGTTTTCGTAGCAGACAGTCAAATAGACCGTAGAGATGCAAATATAGAATCTCTCTGGAATCTACAACACAACCTGCAGTCGAATGGATTGAGTATCTACAATCTTCCCTATGTCTTACAGTTAAACAAACGAGATCTGCCCAACATCTGTACTACAGAAGAGATGAAGCGAGAATTGCTGCTAAAGGATGAGATTGTTATTGAAGCAGTAGCAGATAAAGGCATTGGAGTGCTAGAAACATTACGTGCAGTTTCGAAAAAGACTCTGCAAAACTTTAAACAGAAACATAATGTACTTGTAAGTGGCTAAATTGGTAAGCTGCTATTTTCAGATTTTCCCAGTAACCCAAAATAGCAGCTTCTTTGCTCAAAAGTTCAATCTAGCTTCTTATAAAACTTACACTTACAGAAAGTTTTCCGTCTGGATTCTGGACATTCAGTTTCACAGATTTACCTTTCTTAACAAGCTTCTTTATCTTAGCTCCAGATGGTTTGCTAGGCTCCCGCTTTGAAACTGTGTATTGAATTCCTGTAGAGTCGAGTTGTAGAGAGAATGTGTCAGTATCATTAACGATCAAAGTTGCTCCTGGCTGTATAAAAGAGCCAGGGCCATCAATGAATATTGTGCCACTGCCAAATCTTGGGTTTTTGACTACAGGAAGATTTGTTGCTACTGGGGGTGAACCCTGTGATTCTCCACCAGTTCCAAAAAGGCTAGTAACAGAATAGGCCACATTGTTCCCTTTCACTGTTGATATATCATCTGTAAAAGAATTTTTGTCTGCACTAATCGAACCAACAAGATTGGCAGGTGATACTATCTGCTGTGGCAACGGTTGCTTGTCATCTACAACAAAAATACGATATATGTTATAGCCAATAAGTGTACCAGGATCACCCACCTGATTGGTAGACTGTAAAGAGTCAATCTCTGTAGCCGTCTTACGTTCAAAGGCATTTAGACGTACATTCTGTGGAGGCGAGAACTGTCCAGCAGTTGGAGGATCAAAACTGACTATTACACGTAGTACTGCAGCAGTGGTTTGTGGCACTTGAATGCTGAAACTGTTGCTTATGGCTGTACCTGAATTTCCTGATCGATCTATAGCTGTAACCTTTACAACTGCTTGAGCAGATGAGACCAGATCTGGAACATTCCACACAAAAGATTGCTGTGTGCCAGCAGCAGGGCTTCCCAACCGTGCTATATCGGAGGCAATAGAAATCCCTCCATCAAGAGAATAAGAGAGGACTACTCCTGATACCAAATCATTATCTGTCACACTAAAGCGTATAGGAAACTGTGAACCTGCAACTATAGACTCTGCACCTACAGGCGACGAGATAGCAACTCTAGGGGGTTCGAAATCGACACTGTTTGCCTTCAGTGAAACTGTAACGTTGCCACCATCACTCGCAATCAGTAACGAAGCAGTAGCAACGCCTGATGAAGACGCTTTGAAGTCTACTTGAAGATTTTCGCTCCCTCCAACTGGAATCGAACTAATCGGCTGAGACGAAAGAGAAAATCTTTTATCAGATGTAACATCAAAAACAATTCGACTGATCGATAAAGGGGCATTTCCCTGATTTCTAATAGTTATAAGCCTTGAAGCAGCTTGACCAAAAGCTACAGTACCAAAATCGACTGCTGTAGGGTTTACATCTATCTCTGCCCTGCTTCTGTTTGCTGCAAGTTGTACAGTGGCCGCACCACCACTACTCATAATGGTCACAGTACCTGTAGCAGCAGCAAGAGAAGTAGGTTTATAGAGAACTTCAAAGCTGGTGCTTTGCCCAGGTCTAAGTGCAGTAATAGCAGGAGATGAA
>JAEUQL010000111.1:9262-9507 GCA_016789295.1 Blastocatellia bacterium
CAGTTGTAGTGTTTGATGTGGGAGCCGAAATAGTGACAGATCTTACAGCAGAAGAGCCTAGATCGACTAAGCCAAAATCTACCAAAGCTGGTTGAACCGTTATGCTCAATAGATTTACTGCTCTTGCTACAACAGTTACAGTTTTGGTTCCAATGCTTGATCCTAGCACTATTTCACCTGTAAATGTTCCGGCATTAGAAGGTCTAAAACCTATTTCAAAGCTTGTAGCTTGCCCCTGTACCAAT
>JAEUQL010000112.1 GCA_016789295.1 Blastocatellia bacterium
ATCCCTACTTCTATTCGGTACCCAAGCCAAACTCAATACAGAAGTAAACGATCACAAACTGCATATAGAAGACGAACACGCTACGCATAGCAGATCGGCTTTTTCCGAAAGAGTACACCATGTACTCAAAAGAGAGAAATACCGACTGGTAGCTTCGGACAGAGGGTTATTTATTGAAGAGTCAAACAGACGCAAACAACTTATCAAAGAAGAAACTTTTTCACTGACCCAAGATCAAGATACTCTATACGCAACAACTAGATCAGGAGTCTGGATCTCTTCTGACAATGGAAATAGCTGGAAAATTTCTAACAACGGTTTTGAAAAAGGATTGGTTCCACTTTCCATAGAAGTAGTGTCAGGTGACCAGATATATGTTGGAACAGACCGGCATGGAATATATGTTTCAGAAGACAGAGGTGAAAATTGGAAAGCTTCTTCCAATGGGCTTCCACCATCTCTAGGAAGATCAAAGTTTGCAGCTATTAAGAGAATTGTTGCTTCACCCCTCAACCCAGAAACACTTTTTGCATCTACAGATTCAAAAGGTGTTTATATGAGCACCAACAGAGGGAGAAGTTGGTCAGTAGCAAAAATGGAGCTTCCTGGCCTGATTCATCACCGTGTGGCTCCACCAATAGTGACATTTGATCAATCTGCTCCAGAAAAGATCTATGCTGTAGTCAACTTTCCCATACATTCGCACCTGCTTGAACATCTTCTCTACTACAGTGAAGATGGAGGAAAAAGCTGGACTCGGATAACTAAACTTGAACCCAATCAAAATATAGCCTCTTTTAGTGTTGATAGTGGCATTGCAACTGTTGAGACTTACAATGGTGAAAAGACCTTAAACCTCAACAACCTTCCAGAACAAGAGACAAAAGAGCTAACAACACAACAGATAACTCGTCCTGGAACTGAAGCAGATTTTAATGTTGATAGTATATCGGTACTACACGACGATGGTACTCTATACAGTTTTCAACAGAACGATCTAACTAATCTTGGTTCTTTTGTAACTAGAAGGTTCTTTCAAAGACATAGTGACCAGTACGACATGGTTATTGCTTTTGCAGACAGCAACTACCCAACTCCTACAGCAGGGTTTGGAGCTTTTGCCTACAATGCCCCAATTGTCAATAGCATACTTGGACTGGGAACTGCCATAGGAGCCTTCAATGGAGGGCCTGCTGCATATGGCAGTAGAGGTCAATTGAAGTCCTTCTGCAATATGAATACTCTAAGAAGATATCCAGTTGGTACATCAACTCCTGTACTTGTTACAAACTCTTCGCTTGATGTACTTGGTCACGAAGTGGGTCATCTTTGGGGAGCTTTTCTAAACTTTGACGACAATGGTGTGACAAGTGATGAACTTCTAGGCCGTGCTCTTGCTCATTGGAGCTTCTTCTTCAATACAGAAGCATCTGTTATGGAAGGCAATGGCTACACTGACCTTGGTGGTGGAAAGTTTCGCACTACCAGTGCAACTTCAACCTACAGCAGGCTCGACCGCTACTGCCAAGGCACAGTTGCAAATCCTGGCAGCGTCTTTTTTATAAAAAATCCGACTGCATTCGATCCACAAATAGAGATCTCTGGGCAGTTGGTTGATCCAAAAAATCCTGCAACAAGAACCCTCTTCCCAATCGCTCCCCCAGAATTTGCTTCTGTAACCGTTACTGGAACCAGACAAGATGTCAGGTTTGAACAGATACTTGCTGTAGAAGGCCCTCGTATTCCTGAAGTCAGCCCGGATCAGGCCAACTTAAAAGTAGCCTTTGTTCTGGTAACATCTCCCGGATTTGAGCCTTCTAGTGAAGATCTAGATAAGATCAGGGCTATTCGTAGAGATTTTGTTGGCTACTATCGTTCAATCACTGGTGGGGTTGGAGTTTTGGATACAGCTATCAATCCAGTAGGAGGCTCTGACATTAAAGCTCCTGATCTGGATCTTACATCACCCAATGGTGGTGAGTCTGTACAAGGTGGCCAGAGAATGAAAATCACTTGGACATCTTCAGATATTAACGGTATAGCAAAACACGATCTAGAGCTTTCTTTGGATGGTGGAGCTACCTATCCTGTTCAAGTAGCCTCCAAGTTGAGTGGTATGACACAGTCTTTCGATTTTACTCTACCACTTGGGCTGTCGAGCAGCAATGCAAAGATAAGGCTGACAGCCGTTGACTATGCTGGCAACAAATCTGTTGATACAAGTGGTAATTTTGTAATTAGAAGTGAGAGCAATCCACCAACAATACGAGTTGGTCAACCCAACGGAGGAGAACTGGTTCAATCTGGCAATACTTTTGAGATAGGCTGGCAATCAAGCGACAATGATGGTGTGCAATCACACGATATCAAGCTTTCATTAGATGGTGGCCGCTCTTTCTCTATCACTATAGCTTCTGGTCTGTCAGGTAATGTTCAAAGATTTGTCTGGAATGTGCCTTCTACTCTTAGAAGTGATCAGGCAAGAATAGAGATTACTGCAAGAGATAGATCAGGTAACTTCGCTGCAGACACTTCTGATGATAACTTCTCCATTGTTGCAAAAGATGATGTTCCACCAACTGTCAGACTTACCAGCCCAAATGGTGGAGATGCAGTTCAAGCTGGAGGTCAGTTCACCATCAGATGGACATCTGCTGATGATATAGCACTTTCCAGACACGATCTCTCCCTGTCGGTGGACAGTGGCACAACATTCAATATTCCTATAGCATCAGGACTTTCAGCCACTACTCAAAGCTTTGTCTGGACAATACCAGACATTGAAACTTCTACAGCTCGTATACGCATAACTGCAATTGACACACAGAATAATAGGTCTTCTGATGTGACTATTTCAGATTTTGCTATCACAAAACGCGATGTTACAGCACCAGTTGTCAGAATTACATCTCCAAATGGTGGAGAAAGGTTTAGAGCAGGTGAGCCGCTACCTATCAATTGGCAGACTACAGATAATGTCTCTGTAACTTCTCAAAGGGTGCTGCTTTCACTTGATGGAGGAAACTCTTTCCCAGTAGTTGTAGCAGCAACACTTCCAGCCAATGCTTCAACTTTCACCTTCACCATCCCTGATTCTGTTGTCCCAACAACAACAGCAAGAGTCAGAATAGAGGCTACAGACAGCTCAGGTCTGATTGGTCGAGCAACATCAGCCGCCAACTTCACCATAGATGCTCTAGATACACAAGCTCCAACAGTTACAGTGCTTTCTCCAAATGGTAGTGAAGTTGTAGCAGCAGATGAGAGGCTTAGGGTTTCTTGGAGAGTTTCAGATAATGTTGGTATAGCATCTCAAGATGTTCAGTTATCATTTGATGGAGGTGCAAACTTTATTACTGTAGCTTCCGGTCTTTCAGGCACTGTTCAAGAAGCTTTAGTCGATGTTAGTGCAAGAACTAGCGAAAGAACTAGAGTCAGAATAGTTGCACGAGATGCTAGAAACAATTCAGCATTTGATGACAGTGATAATCTATTTGCTGTCATTACTCGTCCTTCAATCTCTGATGCAAGATACAACGACTCAAGACAACGACTCACCATCTCTGTTGCCAATGCCTCTGCTACAACTGTTGTAGAGATAAATGGACAGATAGTGACTGGAGCGAGCTTGAAAGTTAACAAAGGGCAGATAGTTGTCAAAGGTGATCGAGGTAGACTCAACCTTCGCTCTGGTGAAAACCTAGTTGTTATAAGAGAAAGAGGTGTTGGCTCACAAGCTTTCCGGCTCTCTTTGTAGAACTAGAGGTTGACAAGAAGAGCTTTTTTGGGCTACTCTTGTCGAAATATATTGTGGCGATTTAAGCGAATTGCTCCACGTTAAAAACTGCTAAACAGCTCGGAAAAAGGGTTTAAAACAGAAAGACCCCGTGCTTTTAGCACGAGGTCTTTTTTAGTTTTAAACTTTGTCTGAGCTAGGAGGAGAGTAAAATGACTGCTGAAGCTTGTATTGACCTACCCTGTCTTGGAGGCATACACGGAGAGATTGAAGATTGGGTAGCTGGCCTTGAAGCCTCAAGAACCGAACTCGAATCACTGATATCTAACCTTACTCCTGCTGCACTTACCTGGCGACCTATTACAGACATGCAGCCTATAGGTACACTGATTCTTCATATTGCTTACACAGAAGCTTTCTGGCTTACAGAAATAGATAGAGAATCACAAAAATACCTTTGGGATGACACTGCTAGTAGTTGTATAATAGCTGCACCTACAAAACCACTATCCTGGTATGTTTTTCAGTTACGCCATACACGTACAAATAGCATCAAGAGCCTCTCTCAAAACCATTCTCTAAATGAGATCTATCTACGTCAAAAAGAGAATGGAGAAACAGAAAAGTATACTTTGCGGTGGGTTCTTTGGAACTTACTCAAACACGAAGCACATCACCGTGGACAGATAGAGCTTCTTAAAAAATGGTATGAGCAGACACATGCACCAGTCTATGCTTGATAGCTAGTCTTTGGGGAGAAAGAGTACTTTCTCCCTCTGCAAATTTGCTATGTCAAAAGGCAAAGCTCGATCTCGCAAACCGACTACTGTTAAATCTCTCATTGCAGAATAGATTAGGTCTTGGGACAACAGGTTTAACCTGTTGCCCTCTGTTCAAAACTATATTTTTCTCTTGGCAAAATACCAGTCTTTCACTTCATAGTCAGATTTAAGTCGATTCTCTGCGTCTTCTTGGGTCTGTGGTGGTGGAACTATCACGTCTTGACCAACACACCAGTTTGCTGGAGTGGCTATCCCATGCTTGTCGGCTGTCTGAAGCGCATCTATAACACGTAAGATCTCGTCTATATTTCTACCACACGACATAGGATAGTAGATAACTGCACGTACTTTGCCTTTATCATCAATTACAAAGACTGCACGCACTGTAGCCGTCTCACTGGCATTTGGGTGAAGTAGTCCGTACTTCTGGGCTACTTTCATGTCAAGATCAGCGATTACTGGGAACTGAACTTTTACCTCAAAGTTCTGCTCAATGTTGCGTACCCAAGCCAAATGTGAAAAGACACTATCTATAGAAAGTCCCAAAAGTTGTACATTCTTACCTTCAAACTCATCTGTACGCTTTGCAAATTCGATAAATTCTGTTGTGCATACAGGAGTAAAATCGGCTGGGTGAGAGAAAAGCACTACCCACCTTCCTCTGTAGTCTGTCAGTTTTTTGACTCCATGTGTTGTCTTTGCTTCAAAATCTGGAGCATCATCGTTTATTCTTGGCATTGGATTTATCTGTGGCTGGACTGCACTCATATTTCTCCTTAAATTTTACAAAAGATTCTATATTTGATGACAAGCCGAAACACTACTTTTATAATAGCGTGCTGGCTCTGTTTTAGCTCTCTCAGAAAGGGTGCGGACTTTAAGCTAGAAAGGTATTGTTGGAGGCGGCCACAACCCAAGTTTGAGTTTAGCAGCAACAGTGGCAACAGTAGATTTCAGCTTCTCCTCTTTTCATCGAGCTAAAATTATTGCAGCCAAAATTGGACTGTCAAGGTGAGGATGCTAGATCAGAAAGAAATAGACTAGGGAGAAATATTTTGAGCAACATTGTAAAGTTCTATTCCACTAATGATGAGTATGGTGTCTTCTCTAACTTTGCTGCCTACCCTATCATCTTAAAAGGTAAAATCTGGCCAACAAATGAACACTACTTTCAAGCACAGAAGTTTGCCGACACTGAGCGTGAAGAAGAGATCAGAAAAGCAAAATCTCCTATGATAGCTGCACGCATGGGTCGTAGTCGATCACACCCGCTGAGAAAAGATTGGGAGAAAGTAAAAGACCAGATAATGCTAGAAGCCCTCAGAGCCAAATTCACTCAACACGAAGCTCTACATGCACTGCTACTTGGTACCGCCGATGCCCAACTGGTTGAACATACTACTAATGACAAATATTGGGCTGATGGAGGAGATGGTAGTGGTAAAAATATGCTCGGTAAACTTTTAATGCAAGTGAGGGAAGAGTTAAAGAACGGTAGTCATACTGAGCAACAAAACTCTTCAAGACTTAATATCTCTTCTGGTACAAAATGGGAACCGATTGTAGGTTATTCTCGTGCTGTAAGAGTAGGAAATTTTGTCCATGTAGCAGGAACAACAGCTATCAAAGACGGTGCTCTGATTGGGATCGCAGATCCATACCTTCAGACACTACAAATAATAGAAAACATAGAAAATGCTCTTAAGCAGGCTGGCGCTAGTTTGAGTGATGTTGTTCGCACAAGAATCTATGTAACTAATATTGCTGATTGGGAACAGGTAGGCAAAGCACACGGTGAGCGTTTTGCTGACATTCGCCCTGCAACAACTATGGTTGAAGTCAGCAAACTGATCGATCTAGAAATGCTTGTAGAGATTGAGGCAGATGCAATAATTACAGATAGGGAAAAGTAGCTTGGAAAGATACTATTTTGCTTACGGCTCAAATCTAAACATTGCAGATTGGCACAGATGGTGTAGTTGGTGTGGGTACGCAAAAGACCTTCTCAAGCCTATCTCCACTGGCTACCTTCCGGACAGGACGCTTGCCTTCTCACTCCACTCAGAAAGCCGTTTTGGAGGAGTCTTAGACGTTGTCCCAAAATTGGGTCACACAGTTTCAGGCGTCATCTACAAGGTAAAAGAAAGTGGATGGCAAGCACTTGACGCAAAAGAAGGAGCACCTAATTGGTACAGACGTTTTGATACCTATGCGCTTACGAGCGATGCAAAAGAGGTTGCTGTTTCTACTTATGAGGTTCGTCCAAACTTGCGCTCGCCTTTTGTTCCTCCACATAGTGATTATCTTGAGATAGTTAGTCAAGGACTTCGGAGTTATGGTCTTGACGATTTAGCATTAAATGCTACTGCTAATCAACAAAATCTCAATAGCCTAAACCATTTCTTTTTTTATGGAACTTTGATGACTGGTCAGATTAGACACAAGCTGCTCAAGCCCTTCTCTATAAAGTTAATAAAAGATGCAAAAACTTATGGAAAGCTAATAGATCTTGGAAGCTATCCCGGTTTTTTACTTCGTGATCAGGATAAGGAAAGAGAACAATGGGTTTATGGAGAGTTAGTAGAACTCGGTAATATTGAGCAAGCAGTAACCGAACTTGATCAAGTAGAAGGGTTCAGTTTTTTTGGTGATCCTGACCTACTCTACAGACGTGCTCTTACTAATGTCTATCTTGATGATGGTGTACAAAAACTAGCCTGGATATATGTCTATAATCAGCCATCTTCAGAAAGACTGATACTATCCGGTAACTGGCGTGAATTTTCGAAATTGTAACTCTTTAATATCTTAAACTTATGGTCGTAGTCTTTATCATACTAATTTTGACAATAAAGGTCTGGTTGCCGATAGTTTTAGGCCCATTTCTACTTCACTCTCAGCAATGGATTTCAGCCAACCCTCACATTGAAGAAATATCTTTTGACTCCATACCAGATAAAGATATTAGATCTTTTTTTGAACAAGAAAAAGTACTAGTGCAAAAAAGATTTCTCCATAGAGGCTACTTTAAGATAGAAGCTCTTTGTTCAAACAGTACAGGGTTTTTGAGCTTTTGGGTTGAAACAGATAGAAAGATAGTTGCACTTTTCACTGCTGTTGAATCAAGAATGTATGAGCAGATTATGAGTGTCAAGTATACAGAGTTTGTTACAGAGTTTTCAGATGACACTTCCACTTCAACTATAAATAGCCCACAAATAGAATCATTCCAAAAGCTACCAGAGTTTCAGCTCTTTCATTTTCCAGAAGAACATAATATATCTCGTCTCTATCAGATACACTGTAAGCTGCTTACACTTTATGATCAGAGAAAAAGAAGGGTTATACCAAATGAAGGTAGAGAGATTGCCTATATCTATAATGCAACACTGAAAAGAGTTATAAGACAAGCCGAGATAGGAAATTACACTTATGAAAGTGCTACAAACCGCTATAGGCTCACCTGGTTAAATGCTTTCCGGCAAACATTCAGATTCTGTTGGCCAGTTTTCCCAATTCTCTGCAAGCTTGACAAGAGAAAGTCCCAAAAGCTCCTTCAAAAGCTAAACGTTTCAGATCAATATTAACCTATCAAATTAATGATTAAATAAGATGACTGGTGGCCAACTCTCCCCATATCTCTTCTGGTTCTTCAAAAGCCTTCAAGCGGAATAAGCCTACACGCCCAAATCTTGAGGCTATCTGTTCTGGTAAATGGTCTATAGCCGCTTTTGTTAATCTGATCCTGCTTGGAGGAGGAAGTTTCAGGTCAAAAGGAGCCGTTTCAAGACGGTCGCTGTCTTCAACTTCTTCTATTCTGAACAACTTGTGTACATCCCTACCAAAAGGATCTCCTTCAGCACTAATTTTTACCAATCCATAATGGATCATAAGACGAATTTTTATAGATTCATTTTTTGGCAATGTACGAAAAGCCTCTGCAATCTCTAATGCAAGAGGTACTGTTTTGCAGATGACTAGAAAACCATCACCTGTACATTTGAGAAAGTCTATATCTTTGAGGTGTTGACGAAGAGCGTTATGAAGATCTGTAACATTTTGACTAAAGAGCGTATCGCCCAGATTTGTACTAGTAGAAGATGGATATACAATGTCTAGCAGCAACATAGCAACTTCACGCTCTTCTGTGTGTGTAAACATTTCATTCATTGCTACTTCAACTGTTAATATGGACTTCAGTTCCAATGTCTTTCTTTGATTGGTAGTTAGTACCAAACTTTCTTTATCTGAAGATTCATTAATATAGACTGTGTCGCCATACTTTATACTTCCATCTAGTAGAGCATTTGCAAGAGGATGTATTATCTGATTATCAATTACACGCTCCATTTCTCTTGCCCCATATTCGGATTTAAAACCAGCAACCATTAGCAGATCGCGAGCTGCTTCAGATAGTACCAGTGTTATATTCTTGTCATAAAGAAGTTTTTGGACATTGAATATAAACTTGTCTATAATTGCCCGCATTTCATTCTGTCCTAGAAAGTTAAACTTTATGGTCTGATCAATTCTATTTATAAGTTCAGGCCGAAAATACGGTAGTAGTGCCGTTCTCAACTGTTCTTGAACTAGTTTTGCATTCTGCTGTTTTGCATCTTCACGACCAACAAGAAAACCCATCTTAGGCTTGTCTTCTTCGTTTGGGTTTTTAGAAAGTAGGTTGGTCGTCATAATAATTACAGTGTTATGAAAGTCTACTGTACGACCGTGAGAATCTGTCAAACGGCCTTCATCAAAGATCTGTAGAAAGATATCAAAGATCTTGCGGTGTGCTTTTTCAACTTCGTCAAAAAGAATTACCGAATAAGGACTTTGTCTAACAGCATCTGTCAAACGGCCTCCTTCTTCGTGTCCAATGTAACCAGGAGGTGAGCCTATCATTTTACTAAGAGAATGCTCTTCCATAAATTCGCTCATATCAAAGCGAAGTATCTTTCTTTCGT